>NZ_RCVI01000239.1:0-14530 GCF_003667455.1 Micromonospora sp. CV4
GAACAGGCTCGCCGCGCCGCCGCCAGCCGGCGCTGCGCTTCCCGGCGGGCGGCCCAGCGCGAGGGGGTACGCCGCGCCGCGATGGGCCTGGACCGCCCTGGGGACCTGCCAGCCGCCGTCAACGGAGGGTCGGTCTCCTACCGCCGGTCGGGTGGGCTGCGCGGACGCCCCTACGAGGCCGGCCGCGGCGCCTGAGCGCGTGCGCTGGCGCTTGATCGACTCGAGATCGCCGACGTGGGGGTGTCCCGTCGCGGTGATACCCCCATATCGGCGACATGGCCTCGGCGCTGGCGCTTGATCGACTCGGGTTCCTGGAGGTCGGGGTGTCGTCGGGTCCGGGATACCCCGGTTTCCGGGAAGTGGAGTGGATCTTTCGGCGGGGGTGAGCGCCGCGCCGGGGGCGGATTCGCGGTGGGGGCCGGCGACCTGTTAGCCTTGCTGCCGGCCCGCCCGGTGTAAGCCGGGTGGGACCGAAGCCGGTTCGCCGGCGGAGGGGCTGTGGCGCAGACTGGTAGCGCACCTCGTTCGCATCGAGGGGGTCAGGGGTTCAAATCCCCTCAGCTCCACCCAGATCAAAGGCCGTTCCCCAGCACGGGGGACGGCCTTTTCGATCTCGCGCAGCAGGGGAGGAATCGGCCTCCGGCGACTAGTAGTGGTTGTCGATCGGCCGGCGCGCCTCGTCGAACAGCGCCGGGCCCTCGTACCGAACCGGAGGCAACGGCGGGGTGGCCGGCTTGACCTCTTCGAACTGTTCGCTGGACAGGGCGTACACCACCCGGCCGAGGCCGGACCGGTCGATCGCGGTCGCGCACATCGGGCAGGGTTGGCAGCTGGTGAACATGGTGGTGCCGGCCGCCACGTCGGGGGCGAGTTCCCGGGCGGCCCAGCGGGCCAGCTTCAGCTCAGGATGGGCGGTGATGTCCGAGTCGGAGACCACGGTGTTGTGGTCCTCGGCCAGGACGGTGCCGTCCGCCGCGACGAGCAACGAGCCGAACGGGCGTTCGCCGGATGCTCCGGCCCGGTCGGCAAGGTCCACGGCGCGGCGGAGAAACTTCTCGTCGTCGGGCGTCATCGGTCCTCCTGGGTTTTCTGGTACGCGGCCACGGCCGCGAGGGTCTGCCAGGCGCGTTCGGGCTGGCGGATCTCGGTCAGGTCGCCGTTGAACGGGTCGAGCACCACCGTCTCCGCGCCGAGCATACGGATCTGATCGATGTCGGCGGTGATCTGCTCGATGGTGCCGACACCGGCCGGCCGGTCCGGGTCGGTGACCGGTTCACGGGTTTCGCGGAGTGCGATGCGCGGCGTCAACGCGGGCACCGGCCGGCCCAGTTCCTCGGCGATGGCCTTGAGCCGCCCGGCAGCCTCCGAGAGCCATCCGGGCGTGACCCGTAGCGGGTGCCACGCGTCGCCGAGTCGTACCGCCCGGCGCATGCCGGCGTCGCTGTTGCCGCCGACCCAGATCGGGATCGCCTCCGTGTCGTAGTCGTCGGTGTCGCGCCAGGCGTCGCGCATGGCCTGCAGGTATTCGTCGGTCAGCGCGCCGCGCCGCTGGTAGGGCACGCCGAGCGCCTCGAACTCCTGCCGGGCCCAGCCGACGCCGACGCCGAGGACGAGCCGGCCGCCGCTGAGCCGGTTGAGGTTCGCCGCCATCCGGGCGGTGAGCAGTGGGTGCCGGTACGGGACGATGAGCACCGTGGTGCCCAGCCGGACGCGGCGGGTCATCCCGGCCAGCCAGGACAGCGTGGTGAACGGCTCGTAGAACGGGGCGGGGTACTGCTCGGCCACGTCCGGGGTCACCGCGATGTGGTCGGAAACCATCAGCAGGTCGTAGCCGAGGCCCTCGACCGTCTGCGCCCACTGTCGCAGCACCTCGGGATCGGTGCCCGGGGCGAAGTTGGGTACGTTCACGCCAATCTGCACAGGTCGAGGCTAGTGAGCGTCGATCCCGCTTGTGAACATCATGTTCACGGACCGTGGTGGTTCTTGCCGTGAATCCGCCGGTAGATTCGCCGAGTGGCCGACAATCTTGATGCCGTCGATTGGTCCATCCTGATCGAGTTGCAGAGCGACGGCCGCCTGCCGATCACGGAGCTCAGTCGCCGGGTCAAACTGAGTGCGTCGGCCACCAGCGAACGGGTGAGACGGCTGGAGTCGACCGGTGTGATCACGGGTTACCGCGCCGAGGTCGACCTGCCCAGGGCGGGCTTCGCCGTGCTCGCCGTGGTGCGGCTGAAGTATCCCGGCAGCCGGCACGAACCGCTGCGCCGATTGCTGGAGCGACGGTCGGAGATCCTGGAGTGCCTTCGCACCACGGGAGACGACTGTTACGTGCTGAAGGTCGCCGCGACGTCCATGGCCCACCTCGAAGAGATCATCAACGAACTCGCCACGTTCGGCAGCACCACCACCAACGTGGTCTACAGCGCGACGCTGCCCTACCGTGGCCCACGCCCGACGCCGCCCGCCCGTGACCGGTGATCAGGAGAACCGCTCGGTCGTCACGGGTATCAAGCCGTGCTGTCGCAGAACATCCGTCAAGCCGTACAGCGTCGCGTCCAGCGCGGCGGAGGTGTCGGTTCTCAACAGGACGACCAGGTCGAGGCACCAGGCGAGCCCGCGGCCGAGTCGGCGTACCTCCCAGGTGAACTGGTCGCCGCCCTGCTCCCGCCGCCCGGCGGCGACCGAGCCCGGGGAACGGGGCGTGCCGTTGTCCGTCGGCTGCCAGAGCGTCCGGAGGCTCGCCACCTGATCGTCCCGGAGATCCTTCGCGAAGAGGACGCGGTAGACGCGCCGCTCGTGGAATCCGGTGGGCGGCTGCGCGGGACCGAGCCGCAGCGGCGGAGCGGTCGCGAACGGTTGGTGGTCGCGGAAGTACGTGCGCAGGACCGGTTCCTCCGGCAACTGCCCACCACCGAGCTGACGGTAGGCGTTCTCCGCCTCGCCGCGAGAGGAGGGAACCACCCGAGCCAGGAGTTCCTGATCGGTACGCATGCCGCGGCTGAACGAGGCCGAACTCCACCAGTCGGCACCCGTGGGCGTCCACCCCGCGCTGTCCAGGCCCGCCGTCGAGAGATCGCGGTGGCGGGTGAACTCCTCGACGACGATCCCCTCCACGGCAGGGGCCGGATCGCGGTCACCCCGCTGCGACAGGAGCAGGTAGTAGTCGAGCGGAGGCCGCGGTTCGACCACCTCGACGACCGTCACCCCAGGGTCTGCGCGAAGCGGCCCGGTAGCCATCAGCGACGTCCTCCGTCGGTCGGGGATCCCGGGCAACCGTAGCGAAGAGAGTCGGCCGGCAGGGCGACTAGCATCCGGTGTCGACGTGAGGAGTCCACATGACAGCCACGGTCCAGACCCGGTTCGGCCTCGTCGGCAGTGGTTGGCGGGGTGAGTTCTTCCTCCGCCTGGCCCGACTGCTGCCGGAGCGGTTCCGGGCCACCGGGGTGGTCACGCGTACCGGAGCGCGGGGTGACGCGGTGACGGCAGAGTGGGGCGTGCGGACCTTCCGCACGACGGCCGACCTGCTCGCCCACGAGCGGCCGGACTTCGTCATCGTGTCGGTGCCCTGGTCGGTGACGCCCGACGCGACCCGCGAACTGGTCGCGGCCGGCGTGCCGGTGCTCGCCGAGACGCCGCCCGCACCCGACGTGGCGGGCCTGCGGTCGCTCTGGGCCGACGTCGGGGACAGCGGCCTGGTGCAGGTCGCCGAGCAGTACCTGCTGATGCCCGGGCACGCGGCCCGGCTGGAGCTGATCCGCGCCGGGGTGCTCGGCGAGCCGACCTCGGTCCAGGTCTCCTCGACGCACCTGTACCACGCGGTCTCGCTGATCCGGGGCCTGCTCGGCGTGGAATACGACGCCGCCGAGGTCAGCGCGCGGGCCTTCGTCGCGCCGCTGGCCAACCCGTTGTCACCGGCCGGCTGGAGCGGTGACGCCACCCCGCAGCAGCTCTCCACGACCCTGGCGACCATCGACTTCGGCGGGCGGATGGGGCTGTACGACTTCACCGACAACCAGTGGTGGAACCCCCTGCGTACCCGCCGGTTGGTGGTGCGTGGGTCGCTCGGTGAGCTGGTGGACGACCGGGCCGTCCGCCTGGTCGACCCGACCACGCCGGTGGAGTCGTCCCTGGTGCGGAGGCAGACCGGCGTCGACCTGAACCTCGAAGGGCTCGACCTGAAGCACATCAGCTTCGACGGACGCGTGGTCTACCGCAATCCGTTCGTCGGCAGCGGAATGTCCGACGACGACATCGCCGTCGCCGACCTCCTGGCTCGCGCCGGCGCTTGGGCGCGCGAGGAAGGCCCGGCGCCGTACCCCCTGGCCCAGGCGTGCCAGGACCATCTCATCGGCCTCGCCATCGAGGAATCGGTACGCGCCGGTCGTCCGGTCGTCACCGCCAAGGAGGCGTGGGCACGCTGACCGTGGTCGAGATCGATCTGTTCCCCGGTCGTGCTCGGGTCCTGACTCGCCGTGGCTAGCGTGCCGGGCATGACACCACCACCACCACCACCACACCCGACGTCCGGGGTCCTAGGCCAGAGAGGCTGGGGGCTGTGGGCCGTCATCGCCGCCGGCGTGGTGGCGCTGCTGGCGGTGGCGTCGATCCCGGTGCTCGGCTTTCTGTTGTGGTTGTACGGCGGCCCGGACATCGATGAGGCGCGAGCCGCGGCCGACCGGTTCGTGCAGCACCTGGAGCAGGACCGGGACGACATCGCGTACCTCTCGATGTGCTCGGAGACGAAGGACCGCATCACCGTCGGAGAGTTCACCGAGGCGGTGGAGCGGCTGGGGCGCCCGGTCTCCCACGAGATCGGCAGGGCCGGATTCGGCGATGAAGCCGGCAACAGTGCGTACGTGACCGTGCGGCTGACCGGCCGCTCCGGTGCGACGACCTCGGTGAGTCTGCGGATCGAGACCGAACCGGCCTGGCGCGTCTGCGGCGACACCTTCGGCTGACCGTCGTCGGACGAACCCGCCAGGAGTGGGCGCCCGATCGCCGGCAGCGCGGCCGCACCCGGGCACGAGGCCCGGGGGCGCCACGTGCTGGTGGGTCAGGTGCTGAAGTCGTCCGAAACGTCCCGGGCATCCTCCTGGACGTGCTCGCCGGGCTTGTTGCCCCGGATCTCATCCCGTTGCGCCACCCGATCCGCCTGCGACCGTTCGTTCTGGGTCATGTCGCCCACCTGCGCCCCGGCAGGGCCGGCCACGCGCTCGACCTGGTCGTTCGCCCTCTCGACGCTCATGTCGCCTCCCTCACGATCGGCGGGATGCCTCTTCCGACCCGCGTCCCCGCCCTCGGTGGGGAGAAACCCCGGCCGGGATGTGATGGCGACGTGCAGATGTCGTGGAGGTCCGTCCCTACTCGTTGTTGCGGCGCAAGCCGTACGCCTAGCGTCCTGACCAACGGCAGCGAGGGCGGGTGCACGACATGGGTTTCGAAGAGTGGGTCCACAGGTTCACGGACCGTGCCGAGCGCCGCCGGCTCGACGGCGACCCGGCGTGGAGTGCGGCTCGCCCGTTGGACCGGGCTCTGATCCGGAGCCTGCAGCGGTTCCAGGCCGGCGAGGACGGCGACGGCGCGAACCTCATCCGCAAGAGCGACCTGGCCGGCGACCCGCACTATCTGGCGGCGATCCGGCTGTTCGTCGCCGAGGAACAGAACCACGCCCGGCTGCTCAAACAGCTGCTGCTCAGTGCGGGTGCCTCCACCATCGACGGTCACTGGAGCGATCGGGTGTTCGTGGCGTTGCGCCGCGCGCTGGGGCTGCGACTCGAACTGCTGACGCTGATGGTGGCGGAGGTCGTCGCGTTGCGCTACTACCGGGCGGTGCGCGACGGGACGACGGATCCGCTGCTCACGGACGTTGGTGGCCGGATCCTGGCGGACGAGCAGTCACACGTGCCGTTCCACAGCCAACGGCTCGGCGAGGGCTTCGCCGGGTTCGGACGACCGGCGCGGGCAGCGGTGGCGGCGGGTTGGTGGGTCCTGCTGCTCGGCGCGGCATGCGTGGTCGCGTACGGGCACGGTGCGGCTCTGCGCGTGCTCGGTGTCGGCCGGCTCCGGTTCATCGCCGAAACCACGACACTCTTTCGACCGGTCGTGCGCGACGTGCTGCTCGGACGGCGTCGGTCCGACCGGCACGCCCCGGCGGGACGACGCGGCGTTGAGCGGCGGGGTGGGCGCGGACAGCGGCATCTCGCGCGGTAGGCGGAGCCGACCCGGGTGGATCGACTCCGCCCGCGGAGCGTCACGGCTTCCAGGAGCCGGCGGTCTCGAACTCGTGCTGGTACTCCAGCACGCCCTTGGTGTCGGGCACGTCGAACACGACGCTGCCGGTGCGCTTGGTGCCGGCGGTCAGGTCGTTGCCGGCGAGCATGGGCTTGCCGCAGCCCGAGAAGGCCCCACCGATCGCGTTGGTCTCGGTGCCGTCGGCGGCGACCCACTGGAAGTAGAGCGGGTTCGTCGAGCCGGTGCCCTTGGTGACCGCGAACGTCACGTCGGCGATCACGTACATGCCCTCGTCGGGCTTCAGGCCGTACGACTTGCAGGGCTTGGTGGAGGTGCTGAACTTCGTCACCGTGATCTCGACGGTGCCGTCGCTGCCGTCGATGACCAGGGTGTCCCCGGGCGACATGTTCCGGGTGTCGTCGTCGGTCGAGGGCGGAGCCGGCGAGGGGGCCTCGCTCGGCGGCTGTCCGACGCCCCGGGTCACGCCTGGGGTGGGCAGGGCGTCGGTCACGTCGTTGGAGACCCGGTTCGCGCCGATGACCACCGCCACGATGCCGCCGGCGCAGCACAGCAGCGTGAGCACGGCCGCGGTGACCGCGATGACCACCACGGTCTTCTTGGAACTCTTCGCCGGTACGGGCGGCGGCATGGTGAGCGGGTAGCCCGGCCCGCCGGGCGGCGGGTACGCGCCGCCGCCAGCCGCCGGGTACGCGCCGCCCGAGAACGGTGGCTGGGGCCAGGCCTGGCCCGGCGCGGTCGGGTACGGCGTGCTGGCGTACGGCTGCTGCGGTTCGTTCCCCCCGGCCGACCACGGGTTGGGCGGCACGGGTGCCTGCGGGACCGTCGGGTCGGCGGCGGACTGCTGCGGCGCCGCCGACGCAGCCGTACCCGGCGGCTCCGGGTTCGGCTGTTGGGGGTCCTGCGGTCCGACGGGGGGCTGGGGGTGGGTCACCGTACTCCTTGACACCTCGGTACGTGCGGTTCACGAACCCGCCGACGCTACCGTGCGTCGACGACCGCCCGATCGCCGCGCCGGATCCCGTCCCACGCCCGACGCCAGTGCGGCGGAGGGGTGCGAACGTCCGGACGGACCACGATGGACGGTGGTCGGTGGCACGGTGGGCACCGGCGCCAGGGACGGTGCGTGCCTGGGCGTCAGCGCAGCGGGAGCACGGCGGCGGTGCGGACCAGCCCGTCGGCGACCACGAACCGACCGCTGACGGTGGCCGGCGGATCGGCGACGGCCGCCGCGTTCACCCGGGCCGGCGCGATCCGGGCGGTGAACGTGCCGGCGTCCGGGTCCAGCTCCAGCCGGGCGTCGTGGAAGTCCAGCCAGCTTCCGACGACCGGGTGCCAGACCTTGTAGACGGTCTCCTTGGCGCTGAACAGCACGACCGGCCAGGAGATCCCGCGGGGCAGCCGCGCGCAGGTCTCCTCCTCCTCGGGCAGCAGCACGAGTCGGCGTACTCCCGCATTGACCTCGCGGTGCTGCTCGGCGTCCATGCCGACGGACCGGAGGTCGGTGCTGCGCGCCGCCGCGGCGGCGCAGTAGCCGGTGGTGTGGGTGATGCTGCCGACCACCCCGGCCGGCCAGACGGGCGCGCGGTCGGCGGCGGCCGGCACGGCGGTCGGCGTCAGGCCGAGGTCGGCCATCGCACGCCGGGCGCAGACCCGCCCGGCGGTGAAGTCCCGCCGGCGGGTCTGCACCGCCCGCTCGCCCAGGCATGCCTGCTCGGCGGCGAGCAGCTCCCCGGCCCAGTCGTCGGGACCGGCCACGGCCACCGCCACCGTCGGAGGCAGCAGGTCACGCATCGCCGGCTACCGGTCGGTAGACAGGGACGCGATGCGCCGATTTCGGGTCGACCGTCAACTTTCCGACTGTCACGAGGGGAGAAGGTACCGGAAGGATGTAACACCGGAGGGACGTCCAGCGCTCGCCGTGATGGCACCGGGGGGGCCACCATCAACCGCTGACCGGGGTACGGCAACCGCCAGCCCCACGGACATCTGGAGAGGACGTGCGATGACCGATGGTGCGGAACGGCCGGGGGGGCGGGTTGACGATCACGCGCCGACAACCCCCGGCTGGAGCTGCGGCTCCTGCGGCGACGAGTGGCCGTGCGCGACGAAGCGCAGCCGGCTGCTGGCGGAGTACGGGGGTGACCGGGCGATGCTCAGCGTCTACCTGGGCTCCTGTCTGGCCGCCGCCACGGAGGACCTGCGCGCCGCCCCGGTGATGTCCCTCCAGGATCGGTTCATCGGCTGGCTGCCGCGCGGCTCGCGACGCGGCTGAGCCCGCCGGTGACCCCACCCGTCGGGCGGGGTCACCGGGCTCGTTCAGCCGCGCCGGGGCCGCCGGGTCAGGGCGAAGCCGACGACGCCGGCCACCGCGGCGAGCACGCCGCCGATGCCGGTCCAGACCCAGCGCGAGCCGAGATCCGGCAGCCAGTCCGCCAGCGGGTCACCCTCGTCGTCGGTCTCCGCGTCGGCCGCCGGTACGGCGTTGAGCACCGTGCCCGCCCTGGTGTTCGGCACCAGCGGCGCGGCCAGTTCGCCGTCGTCGGCCGAGGCGCCCCGGTCGGCGACGGCGCCGACCAGCAGGTCCACGTCGATCGGCGCGCCCAGGTCCGGCTCGGGCAGGTCCACCACGGAGAGCCGGATGACGTACGTGCCGGGCAGTGGATCTCCGGACCACGGCTCCGCCCAGGGCCGCACCTCGCGCAGCGTGCAGCCCAGCGCCACGCTCGACGCCTGCGCGTCGACGGTCGGGGTCTGCGCCCCGGCGGTGCACGCCTGCCGCCGACGCAGCCCGTCGAAGACGTCGACGGTCCAGGTGGAGGCGCCGCTGCGTGCCTTCGGGAAGGTGACGGTGGCGGTGATCTCGTGCACCTGCCCGGCGGTCGCCGGGAAGGACCAGTAGAGGTGGTCGCCGACCGATGCGTCCACCCGCACCGGTTGCCCGGCGGTGATCGGAGTGGCGGCCAGGAACGACGTGCCGGCCCGGTTCACCGGCGTGGCACCCGGCGAGGGGGTGGGGGCCGCAACGGCCGTCGCGGGCAGCAGCGCGGCTCCGCCGGCGGCGAGGACCGCCGCCAGCGACCGGAACAGTGCGGTACGCATCAGTTGGTCCTCCAGGTGGCGACCCACCAGCGGGTGAGCAGGCCGACGAGCAGTCCGGTGAGCAGGCCCGCCACGGTGAGCAGGGCGAGCAGCGCCCAGCCCCGGCCGAGGTCGGGTCCGTCCGGCGCGGGCGCGGCGGCGACCACGTCGATGGTCAGCTCCACCGGCATGCCCGGCTTCGTCGCGGTGCCCGGGCGTGGAGCGAAGGAGTTGCTCACCACCAGGCAGACAGTGGTGGGCTCGATGACCGCCGTCGCGGTCTCCTCGGCCTCGGCGGCGTCCTCGTCGTCGGCGCTGGCCGACCAGCGCAGCCCGGCGGAGAGCACGTCGGCCCGCCCGCTGCCGGCGTCCGCGCCACGGACCAGTTCCCGGCCGTCCGCCGCGGTGGCCCGCAGCAGCACCCCGTAGTCCCGGTTCACCGGCCGGTCCAGCGCCATGCTCACCGACGCGCGCAGCTCCTGCCCTGGGCGCACCGGCACCCGGTAGTACCGGTGCTCGGAGAACGTCTCCCGGTCGGCGTACACGCCGGGGGCCAGCAGCGGCGCCGAGTCGCAGGCGTTCGCGCCGCCGACCACGGTCGGGGTCAGGGTGTGCGTGTCCCCGGCGCGCTCGACGAGTTGCTTGATCCGGTCGGTCAGCTCCTCGGCGCTCTGCGCGGCGGTGTAGGTGCCGCCGGTCGCCCCGGCGATGCAGAGCAACTGCCGGCGGACCTTCTCGTCGGGGGCCAGGCCGAGCGTGTCGACCACCAGGCTGGTGCCCTGGGCGGCCAGCTCGCGGGCCACCTCGCATGGGTCCGGCGGGGCGCAGGTGTCCTCCCCGTCGGTGATCAGCACGATCCGTCGGGTGGTTGCCCCGGTGCCCAGGTCCTGCGCGGCGGAGCGCAGCGCGAGGCCGACCGGCGTGAATCCGGTCGGTCGCAGCGTCGCCACCGCCTCCTTGGCCTGGGCCCGGTCCACCGGCCCGACGGGCACGATCTGCTGGGTGTCCTGGCAGCCGACCTTCTTGTCCTTGCCCCGGTAGGTCGCGCCCAGCACCCGGATGCCGAGCTGGGTCTCCGCGGGCAGCGCGTCCACGACCTCGTTGAACGCCTGCTGGGCGACCGAGATCCGGCTACGTCCGTCGATGTCCGCGGCCCGCATCGAACCGCTGACGTCGAGCACCAGCTCGACCCGCGGCGGCTCCGGCACCGGCTCCTCGTCGGCCGCCGCCGGGACCGGCCCGGTCAGCGCGGTGGTCGCCAGCAGTCCGAGAAGGACGGCCGCCGATCGTCTGAAGTTGATCACGGCCCGCAGTGTAGTGAGATCCACTTTGGATGATCACTTGGGTGGCGGTCGGGTGATCGCCGGGCTCCCGGCCCGACGGCGGCCCCCGGCACCCGTCGACGCCGGTCCGCGCGACCGAGGGGCGGGTGCCGGTGGTGGGTGCGACGAGCGGGGTTTCGCGGCCTCGGACCTGCCCGTTCAGGGCGCTGAGTCCACGCCGGGTCACCCACGGTCAACGGTCGGAAGGCAGGCGTCGGCCCTGCCCGCATCCGTCGGAAATCTGACCCAAGTCGACCCGTTGTGCCGGTGGTGCGCGGTGGTTAAGCTCTTCATGCGCGCCCCAATCGCCCGCTTCCCCCGTGGCAGGCGATCGGGGCGCGCGTCTTTGTAGAACGGGCCCGCACGCTTCAAGCGTGCGGGCCCGTTTCCGTCGCGCTGAGCGGCGCGTCGCCTGTCGATGCTTATATCCAGCGACCGTCCAACCACATCCGGGCCAGCCAGTCCGAGTACGGCATCACGGTGCCCACGAAGATCGGGTAGAAGTACGCGAAGCAGAGCGCCACCAGCAGCACGTACGCACCGACCGCGACACTGCCCACCAACCGGCGTTCGTAGCCCGGGTCGCCGGGCACCAGCGGCGCCACCTCGCCGACGTCACCCCCGGCCGGGGCGATCAGCGCACCCAGCACGTAGACGACGGCCAGCACCAGGAAGGGCAGCGCGGGCGCGGCGTAGAACGAGAACATCGTCCGGCCCTCGAAGGCGAACACGAACCAGGGCAGCAGCCCGGCCGCCACGCTGAGCAGGAGCGCGCCGGCCCGCCAGTCGCGACGGGCCACACCCAGCCAGGCCAGCGCCACCAGCGCGGGCAGGAACGACCACCAGAGCAGCGGGGTGCCGAGCAGCAGGATCTCGGAGGCGCAGGTCGGCGCGCCGCAGGCGCCGTCGCCGGACCAGTGGAACGCCACCGGACGGCCGAGCAGGAGCCACTGCCATGGCCACGACTGGTACTTGTGGGCGTCGTCCAGGCCGGTGTGGAAGCCGTACGCCGCCCGGTGGTACTCGAAGAGGTTGATCAACGGGCCGATCACCGGGGCGTCACTGAGCGGGGCGCTCGGATAGGACGAGGCGAGCCGGTAGTAGCCGTCGTCGCTGAGCAGCCAGCCCGACCAGGTGGCCAGGTAGGTGCCCACCATCAGCACACCGGCCAGCACCAGCCAGGGCAGCTCGTCGAGCAGGGTGTCCCGCCAGGGCCGGCGGGCCCCCGCCGAGCGGCGGACGCCGACCTCCCAGAGGAGCACCAGCAGCGCGAAGGCCGGCACGAAGTAGAGCGCGCTCCACTTCACCGCGCAGGCGCAGCCGAGCAGCACCCCGGCGGCGAGCCGCCACCACGGCCAGGTGCGCCAGCCGGTCGGCGGTCGGCCGGCGCGGCCGGGCAGGGACGGGTCGAGCCCGTCGTCCAGCGCCCGCGCCCAGCGTCGGCGGCGCGCGTCGCGGTCGAGCACCAGCGCGCCGAACGCGGCCAGCACGAAGAAGAGCAGGAAGATGTCGAGCAGCGCCGCGCGGGACAGCACCAGGTGGAACCCGTCCAGAGCGAGCAGCAGGCCGGCCGCGCACCCCAGGACCGTCGAGCGGAACAGCCGCCGGCCGATGCGGACCAGCAGCAGCACGGACAGCGTGCCGACCACGGCCGCCGAGAACCGCCAGCCGAACTCCGGGGCGGTGGTGATCAGATGCCCAGGGACGTTGACCTTGGAGTCCGCGTCCTGATAGCCGAAGGCCCACTCGCCGATGCCGATCAGCCACTTGCCCAGTGGCGGGTGCACCACGTACGACGGGGCGTTGTCCTTGTAGTTCCACTCCACGCCGCGGCTGATCAGCCCGTAGGCGTCCTTGGCGTAGTAGGTCTCGTCGAAGATCTTGCCCTTCGGGCTGGACAGGCCCACGAAGCGCAGGATCGCCGCGATGGCCACCACCACGGCGGTGGCCAGCCAGGAGAAGCGGTCCAGGCGGGTGTCGACGGTGGTGAACCGTCGGCGGACCACGCTGGACACCCCGCCACCGCCGGCGCGGGGCGCCGCGGACTCCTGGTCGGGGCTCTGGTCGCTCGTCACGTCGACCATCTTTGCCGGGTCGGCGCTCGGGCTCTGCGCTGTCGACGCACTCGTCACCCGGCGATCGTAGGCTGCCAACGTGTCCGGTGGCGTCCGTCGTCCCTGATACCGGTATCCGCTGTCAACGAAGGAGACGATCCTGTGGGTGAAATGTCCGAAGCTGGGCGCCTGATCCTGCTCGGCGCCCCGCTCGGCAACCCCGCCGACGCCTCGGCCCGGTTCCGGGAGGTGCTGACCAGCGCCGACGTGGTGGCCGCCGAGGACACGCGCCGGCTCACCCGGCTGGCCCGCGACCTCGACATCACGGTCGGCGGCCGGATCGTCTCCTACTTCGAGGGCAACGAGGAGCGACGGACCCCCGAACTGGTCGAGGTGATCCTCGGCGGGTACGTGGTGGCGCTGGTGACCGACGGCGGAATGCCGAGCGTCTCCGACCCCGGCTACCGGCTCGTCCGCGCCGCGCTGGACGTCGGCGCGCCGGTCAGCGTCGCGCCCGGGCCGAGCGCGGTGACCACCGCGTTGGCGATCTCCGGGTTGCCCTGCGACCGGTTCTGCTTCGAGGGCTTCCTACCTCGGACCCCGGGCGCCCGCCGATCCCGGCTGCGCGCCCTCGCCGCCGAGGAACGCACCCTGGTCCTCTTCGAGGCGCCGCACCGGATCGGCGCGGCGCTCGCCGACCTGGCCGAGACGTTCGGCGCGGACCGGCCGGCGGCGCTCTGCCGGGAGCTCACGAAAACCTACGAGGAGGTGCTCCGCCGCCCGCTCGGCGAGCTGGCCCGGTGGGCCGCCGAGGGCGATCCGCGCGGGGAGATCACCCTGGTGGTGGCCGGGGCGCCGGTGACCGCCGCGGAACGCCCCGACGACGACACCCTGCGCGCGGCGGTCGCCGAGCGGGAGGCGGCCGGCCGGTCCCGCCGCGACGCCATCACCGACGTCGCCACCGAGTACGCCCTGCGCCGCCGCGACGTCTACACGATCGTGCACAGCTGACCCGCGCTTCCGGCGCGGACCGCTCACCAGGCGGCGACGAGGAAGCCGAAGGTGATCAGCACCGGGCCGGCGACCGCGACGGCCACCGCCCAGCGGCGGTTCCGCCGGCCGGGCAGCCGCGTCGCCCCGGTCCACCGGGCGATACCTGCGGCGCAGCCGAGCACCACCAGCAGGCCGGGCAGCCAGCGGAGGTGCCGGGCCACGCCGGTGTCGGCGTACGCGGTGCCGCCGTCGGGTCCGGCCATCCGCGCCGGTAACGCCGTCCCGGGGGCGTTCCGGCCGGCGGGTACGCCGGTGACCCGTACCCCGTGCGCCAGGAACCGCCCGTCGTCCGCCGTGAAGATGCCCCGACAACGTTGGGTGAGCCCGCCGCCGGTGCAGTTGTCGATCACCACCGTGCCGACCCGGGCATGCCCGACCGCGAGCCAGAACGGGCCGGCGCTGACCCAGGCGAAGAAGGCCGCGACCAGGCTCAGCAGCACCAGCACCGCGAGCCCGGGCAGCGGGTCGGGCGGCGGGGTGGTGCGGGCCGGCTTTCGGGGCCGGGCCGCGCCAACGCCGCGGTCCCGCTCCGGCGCGGGATCCTCCCGGACCGGGGTCCCGTCCCAGTGCACCTCTTCGATCGGCGCCCAGACGGCGCCGTCGTCACCGTCCGGCGGCGTGTCGCCGTCGGCCCGGCGGGCGCCCCGGTGCCAGCGGCTGTGCTGCCGGACCGGCACCCTGCGCGGCACCGCGTCCACCGGCGCCCCGGTGGTCGGCTCCAGCTCGACGGCCGGCGCGGGCTCCCCGCCGGCCGGTGCCCGGTCGACCGAC
>NZ_RCVI01000362.1:0-14488 GCF_003667455.1 Micromonospora sp. CV4
CCCGGACACCCGAGCAGATCCCCCCGATCGCCGGGTCTCCCCCTTGAACTTTCCCCCCGTTTTCCCGTGCGACGCACCCCCCTTGTGTGTCGTATGCACCCCTGATGCAGAGGAGCACGCCATCATGCGTACCGATCTGATCCGTAAGACCGCGCTGACCGCTGCTGGTCTCGCGTTCACCGGCGGCGCCATCGCCGGACCCATCACCGCCGCCTACGCCGCATCCGAGGCCAAGCCGGCCACCCAGACCCAGACCGACCGCAAGCCGTCGGGTGAGCGTCAGCTCGGCGTGCGGTACGAGGCGCAGCCGAACTTCTACTACTGCGGCCCCGCCGCCACCCGTAACGCCCTGTCCGTGCAGGGCAAGGACATCAGCGTCGACGCCATGGCCAAGGAGATGGGCACCACCGAGGCCGGCACCAACTCCATCAACGACATCACCCCGGTCCTGAACAAGGAGACCGGCAAGACCGACGCCTACCGTTCCGTGGAGATCAGCACCCCCGCCGCGGACGACAAGCAGACCGACACCCTGCGCGCCGACATCGTCAAGACCGTCGACGACGGCCGCGCCGTGGTCGCCAACATCGCCGGCACCAGCGTCGACACCGACGGCGGCGTGCACTCCTTCGAGGGCGGGCACTACATCAGCGTGGTCGGCTACCGCGACGGCGGGAACATCGTGAAGATCGCCGACTCGGCCGATCCGAACACCGCCTCCTACGAGGTCACCGTCGAGCACCTCGCCGACTGGATCGCCACCCGCGGCTACGCCACCAGCTGACCGCAAACAGCATCACCGACAAGGGCCGGACCCCCAGGGGTCCGGCCCTTTCGCGTCGTCATTTCCACCAGGTGCGGCACGTATTGACAAGCGTCGACTTCAGGGTGACGCTGGATCCGTGAGAGCGCTCTCTCTCATCCCGGCTCAACAGACCACCACCAGTCTGGCCAGGGAAAACTCCGATGTCTTCGGCGGCGGCGCCGGAGCTGTCCCTGACCCGTCCCCCCGACAGGAGTCACGAGATGGACAGGGCCGCACCCCTCTCCGGCATCCCCCGCCGGCTGCGCCTCGCCACGGCGATCGGCGCCCTGCTGGCGCTACTCGGCACGTACATGGTCTCCACCACGGCTCGGGCCGACGCCGCCCCGGGCGCGAACGCCATCCGGGTCGCGGAGTTCCCCGCCGACTGCACGTACAGCCACCGGCTGCCGGACGACCCGATCATCTTCCCCGGGCTGCCCGGGGCCTCGCACATGCACAGCTTCTTCGGCAGCACGGTGACGAACGCCCACACCACGCTGCGCGACCTGGTCAACTCTCCGACCACGTGCAACCCGCGGACGGACGTCTCGTCGTACTGGGTGCCCACCCTGTACAACAACAACGTGCCGGTCGAGCCGACCATCGTCACGTTCTACTACCTGGGTGAGGGCGTACGCGCCGACGTCGTCGCGGCCACCCAGCCCCTCCCGCAGGGGCTGCGGATCGTGGCGGGCAACGCCAAGGCGGCCGGGCCGAACGAGAGCATCGCCCGCTGGTCCTGCCTGCACGCCGGGCAGGTGCCACCGTCGAAGAACTTCGTCACCTGCCCGGCCGGGACGATGATGGAGTCGTACCTGGACTTCCCGCAGTGCTGGAACGGCCGCGACCTGGACTCGCCCGACCACAAGAGCCACATGGCGTACCCGGTGAATCAGGCCTGCCCGTCGACGCATCCGGTGCACGTGCCCAAGCTGCGGCAGGTGTTGCGGTACCCGGTCAACGGCAACCCGGCGCAGTTCCGGCTGGCCTCCGGTCCGGGTTACACGATGCACGGTGACTTCTTCAACGCCTGGCCCGTGGCGGAGATGGCACGCCGCGTCCAGGACTGCATCCGTCCGGTGATCAAGTGCGGGCACGACGGCCGACCGATCTGAGCCGAGACGCTCGCACCCGAGGGCGGGCCCGGTCACGCCGGGCCCGCCGTCCCGGGTGGAGAGGAGGCCGGATGCGTGCGCTCGTCGCGGCACCGTCCACGCTGCTCATCGCGGCTCTGCTCGCCGCCGGCTGTGCCGCCGGACCGCCGGACGCCGCCGGCACCACGGCACCGTCCGTCGCCGCGTCGACGGCTGTCGCCGCGCCGGGCACGGCACTAGCCACGGGTACGGCAGGACCGTTCAGCCCGACCGACATCGCCTGGCTCCAGCTGACGGTGGCGATGGCCGAACGGGTGCTGCCGGTGCTCGACCTGGTGCCGGCCCGGACCACCGATCCGGCCTGGCGGCGCCTGGCCGCCCAGATCGAGACCACCGAGCGCGCCAACCTGGCCGTGTCCCGCCGGCTGCTGGGCGACTCCGGTGCACCGGCGACCAACCCGCACGAGGGCCATGACATGCCGGGCATGATCGGCGCCGACGAGCTGGCCGCGCTGCGGTCGTCCACCGGGAAGGCGTTCCAGCGGTTGTTCGCCGGGCACCTGCGTGCGCACCTGACGCAGGCGGTCCGGATCGCCGGCGCGGAGCAGCGGGGTGGCGTACACCCGGAGACCACCGCGTTGGCCGCGGCCGTGGTCCGGCGCGGCACCACCGACCTCGCGCGGCTCGACCGTGCCGGCCCAGACGGGCGGCGCGCCGGTCAGGCGGCGTAGCGGGCGGCCAGGTCCACGGTGCGCCGGGCGGCGGCGACCATCGCCCGGTCGGCGAAACGACCGTCGGGCAGCACCACGGTTCCCGAATCCCGTCGCTGCGCCTCGGCGATCGCGGCCAGCAGCTCCGCGGCGCGGGCCACCTCCCGCTCGGCCGGCCGGAACGCCTCGACGATCACGGGCAGCTGGCGCGGGTGGATCGCCGCACGGCCGAGGAAGCCGAGCCGCCGACCGACGGCGCAGGAGGCGGCCAGACCGGCGACGTCGGTGACGTCGGCGTACACCGACATCGCCGGCGGAAGCAGGCCGGCGGCGCGGGCCGCGACCACCACCCGGCCGCGAGCCCAGAGCAGGCCGTCGTCGTCGCTCACCCCGAGGTCCGAGCGGAGGTCGGCCTCGCCGAGGCCGATCGAGGCCACCGAAGGATGGGCGGATGCGATCGGGTACGCGGCCTCCAGCCCGAGCGCCGACTCGACCAGCGGGTGCAGCGGTACGTCGACCCGCTCGGCGAACGCCGCCACCGTCGCGGCCGACTCGACCTTCGGCAGCCGCAGCCCGGCCAGCCCGGGTCGACCGGCCACCGCGGTCAGGTCGGCGTCGACGTCCGGGCCGGTCAACTCGTTGACCCGGACCTGCACCGGCACGGGGTGCGTCTCGGCGAGGAACTCGGCGACCGCCTCCCGGGCGTACGCCTTGCGCCCGGCGACGACGGCGTCCTCCAGGTCGAGGATGACGGCGTCGGCGCCCGAGGCGACGGCCTTGGCGAACCGGTCCGGGCGGTCGCCGGGCACGTAGAGCCAGCTGAGCAGCATCAGAGCACTCCCCGCTCGCGCAGCGCGGCCAGCTCGTCAGCGCTCAGGCCGAGCGCGCCGAAGACCGCGTCGGTGTCCTGCCCGTGCCGCCGGCCGGCGTGCCGGATCTCCCCCGGCGTGTCGGCGAGCCGGAACGGCACGTTCTGCATCCGTACCTCACCCAACTCCTCGTCCGGGACGGTGCGCACGGTGCCCAGCGCCGCGTACTGCGGGTCGGCGAGGATGTCGCGCACGTCGTAGACCGGCGCGACCGCCGCCTGCGCCTCCTCGAACGCGGCCACCACCTCGTCGCGGACCCGCTTCGCCACCCAGGCGCTCACGGCGGCGTCCAACTCGTCGGCGTGCGCGGCCCGGCCGCTGCCGGTGGCGAACCACGGCTCGTCGATCAGCTCGGGTCGGCCGACCAGCCGCAGCACGCGTTCGGCGATGCTCTGCGCGCTGGTGGAGACGGCCACCCAGCGCCCATCCGCGCACCGGTACGTGTTGCGCGGGGCGTTGTTGTTCGACCGGTTGCCCAGCCGGGGCTGGAGGTAGCCGAGCTGGTCGTACCAGGTGATCTGCGGGCCGAGCATCGCCATGATCGGCTCGATGATGGCGAGGTCCACCACCTGCCCGGCGCCGGTGACGTCCCGGGCGCGCAGGGCCAGCATCACCGCGTACGCGGCGGCGAGCGCGGTCACCGAGTCGGCCAGCCCGAACGGGGGCAGGGTCGGTGGGCCGTCCGGTTCCCCGGTGGCCGCGGCGAAGCCGCTCATCGCCTCGGCGAGGGTGCCGAAGCCGGGCCGGCGGGCGTACGGGCCGACCTGCCCGAATCCGCTGATCCGGGTGACGACCAGCCGGGGGTTGACCGCGTGCAGCTCGGCCGGGCCGAGCCCCCACCGCTCCAGCGTGCCCGGGCGGAAGTTCTCCACCAGCACGTCGGCGTCGGCGAGCAGCCGGCGCAGCAGCGCGGCGCCGTCCGGGTCGGACAGGTTGAGGGTGACCGTCCGCTTGTTGCGGCCGAGCACCTTCCACCAGAGGCCGACGCCGTCGCGGGCCGGGCCGTGCCCCCGCGACGGGTCCGGCTTGGCCGGGTGCTCCACCTTGATCACGTCGGCGCCGAAGTCGCCGAGGAACGCCGCGGCGAGCGGCCCGGCGAAGAGGGTGGCCAGGTCGACGACCTTGATCCCGTCCAGCGGGGCGGTCATCGGGTCACCTCCGGGTCGCCCACCAGGTCGGCGGCGCAGCGGAAGCCCACCTGGTCGGAGCGGGTGAGCCCGGCGCCGGTCAGCAGCAGCTTCACCGAGACGTCCGCCGGCTGCGGTCCGCCGTCGAGGTACCAGTCGGAGCCGTCCGCCCGGTGGTCCGCGCCGCCCTTGAGGATGACGAACCGGGTGCGCCCGTCGGAGTGTTCGCTCTCGGTCAGGTTCCACACCAGCGGTTCCCGACGGACGAGCAGCCCCGCCTCGGCGGCCACCTGCCACTCGTCCTCGGTGGGCAGTCGCAGCCCGGCCCACGTGGCGTACGCCCGCGCGTCGGCCAGCTCCACCCCGGTCGCCGGGGCGTGGGCCGGCCCCTGCCCGGCGGTGAACCGTTCGGGGCGCACCGGTCGGTAGCCGGTGGCGCGCAGGAACTCGGCGTACTCGCCGTGGGTCACCTCGTGGGTGGCGATGGCGTACCGACCGAGCCGGACGCTGCGGCGCAGCGTGCCGGTGTGGTGCAGCCGCGGCGGCAGCGGCTTCCACTCGTCGACGTAGGGCGCCTCGCCGTACAGCCCGGTCTCACGCACCCGGTGCCGGACGACCAGTTCCCGCCGGCCGGCCTCGACGGCCGCCATGCCCCTGGGCACCTCGGACCGGGGCGCCCACGGGGTCCGGGCGCGCACCGCGGCGCGGGCCGGGAAGGACGGGTCGCCGGTGGGTGGCTCCTGCGCCGGCACGGCGGCGTCGGTCACCACCACGGCGGCGATGGCGCCGGCCGGCAGCGGGCCGCCCACCGCCAGCCGACCGTCGGCGGTCTCGGTGACGCGCAACTCGCCACCGGTGACCAGGTCGACGAAGCGTCGGCCGGCCCGGGCGTCGGTGACCAGCCACGGCCCGTCGTGGTCCGCGCCCCGATTCACCACCGTCCACAGTGGCTCGTCGTCGTGCGTCCAGCGGGACGCGTACACCTGGCCCTCGCCGGGGTGGTCGGCGAGCGGGACCCAGTCCTCGGCGCGCAACCACGCGGCGTGGCTGGTCTGCACCCGGCGCATCGCCCGCAGCACCGCCCGGTCCCGGTCGTTCCAGCCGACCCAGACCCCGAAGACGCTCTCCCACACCAGCACGCCGACGCCGTTGAGCCAGGCGGAGTGCAACTCGTCGAGGTGGTCGCGGTGCCAGCGGCGGGTGTGGTGCAGCACGTGCCGCCGCTCGAACCACTTCGCCCGCAGCACGCCGGGCACCTCGGAGTCGGCGAACCACTGCGCCCAGGACATCGCGTGGTCGGCGATCCGGGCCAGCGGTACGCGGCTCTCGCCTTCCAGGACCATGCCGGGGCGGACAGCATCCAGCGCGGCGCGCAGCTCGCCGGCGCCCTCCTTCAGCGTGTCCAAAAAGACGCCGTCGACGCCGAGCTTGCCGGCCAGGGCCGCGACCTCCTCGGCGTCGCTGCCCGGTTCCCGGCGGGTGCCGGTGTCCCAGGGGTTGTAGTCGATGAAGACCCGCACCCCCCGCTCCTGGAACGCCCGCACCACCTCGGGCAGCTCCGGCACGTCCCGGTACCAGTCGAACTGGTTACGGTCGTCCAGGCCGATCACCGGGTACGCGTGCCAGAGCACCACCCCGTCGAAGCCGCCGAAGTCCCGCCCGGCCGCGGCGAGGAACTCGTCGACGGTGAAGACGCCGCGCTCGTGGTCGTAGAGCGCCTCGTCCCAGAGCCACGCCAGGCAGACGCTGAAGCAGTCGCCGGCGATTTCGTCGTAGTGGGCGCCGGTGTAGCCGATGCGCTCGCGGGCGTCGGCCCGCCAGTGGGTGAGCTGCTCCCGCCAGGCCGGCCAGTCGGCGGGGTCCGCCGGTGCGGCGAAGATCTTCGCCTCGTCCAGGGTGGTCAGATCGGCGTGTGCGCCGAGCGGCACCTCGGTCGGCCGGTCGATGGGGCGCGGGACGTACGGGTTGAAGCTCACGGGGTACCTCGGTAGGTCGCGTCGTAGAGGGCGTCGATGGCGGACCGCTCGGGCAGGGCGGTGGAGGCGCCGGGCCGCTGGGCGCAGGCAGCTCCGGCAGCGCACGCCCAACGCAGGCTCGCCAGCACGGTGTCTTCGGTGGTGGCGCCGCCACGCTCGGCCCAGCCCACGGCCAGCGCACCGGTGAAGGCGTCGCCCGCGGCGGTGGTGTCCACCGCGTCGATGCTCGGGGCCGGGACCGACAGGCGCAGACCGCGCCGGTCGGCATACGCGGCGCCGCGCGCGCCGAGGGTCAGCACCACCCGGGGCACCAGCTCCAGCAGGGCGTCGAGCAGCACCAGCGGGTCGTCGGAGAAGACCCCGGCCACGACCGCCGCCTCGTGTTCGTTGACCACCAGCACGTCGACCAGGTCGAGCAGCTCCGTCGGCAGGACCGCGGCCGGTGCGGCGTTCAACACGACGGTCGTGCCCTCCGCCCGAGCCCAGTCGGCCGCCCGGACCACGGCGGCCAGGGGCACCTCCAGCTGGAGCAGCAGCACGTCCGCCGCGGCGATCGTCGCCCGGTCGTCGGCGCCCAGCTCGGTCAACGTGCCGTTGGCGCCGGGCGCGACGACGATGAAGTTCTCCGCGTCCTGGTCGACGGCGATCAGCGCGATGCCCGAGGGACCGGCGACGGTGCGCAGGCCGCGAACGTCCACCCCCGCGCCGGCCAGGCTCGACCGCATCTGCGTACCGAACTCGTCGTCGCCGACCGCGCCCACGAAGTCGCAGGCGGCACCGGCGCGGGCGGCGGCGACCGCCTGGTTGGCGCCCTTGCCGCCGGGCACGGTCCGGAAGTTGTCGCCCAGCACCGTCTCGCCGGGGCGGGGCAGCCGCGACGCCGTCACCACCAGGTCCAGGTTGCTGCTGCCCACCACCGCCACGCGCGCGCTCATGCCGTGCTCCCTCCCGTCCGTCCGTGCCGCGTCATGACCCGCTCCCCGCGTGGGCCAGGGCCCGGGTCCGCTCGGCCAGCTCGTCGAAGCCGATGCCGTCGAAACCGGCGATGCTGCTGGCCAGCCGGTTGCGCAGCGGGACGACCCACCGCGTCGGCAGCCCGGTCGCGCCGGTGAGCGCCCCGGTCACCGCGCCGACCGTCGCACCGGTCGAGTCGGTGTCCCAGCCGCCGCTGACCACCGCGGTGATCGACCGCTCCAGGTCGCCACGGCCGTACGCGAGCGCGGCGGCCACCAGCGCGGCGTTGTTGCGCACGTGCACCCAGTGCAGGTGACCGTGCCGGGCGTACAGCTCGTCGACCACGCGTTCCCAGTCGTCGGCGCCCGCACCGAGGGCCCGCGCTTCGCGGACCGTGGCGGCGAACCGGCTGCGCGGCGGCAGCACCGCTTCGGCGGCGTCCAGCACCTCGTCGACGGTGTCGGCGACCGGCGCGGCGGCGGCCAGGGCGGCGGCCCAGAGCGCGCCGTGCACGCCGCCCCGGACGTGGCTGACGGCGGCGTCCCGGACGGCCAGCTCGGCGGCCCGGTCCGGCCGGCCGGGGTTGACCCAGCCGTACACGTCGGTGCGGATCTGCGCGCCGATCCATTCCCGGAACGGGTTGTGCCGGCGGGCGCTCTGCGGTGGCGCGAGCCCGAGCAGCAGGTTCCGGTACGCCACCCGCTCGGCGGTGAAGACCCGCCCACCGGGCAGCCAGTCCAGCCACGCCTGCGCCACGTCGGCGCTGGTGAAGTCGCGACCGTGCGCCTCCAGCACTCGCAGGGCCAGCAGCGCGTAGTTCAGGTCGTCGTCCTCGGGCATGCCGTGGATGTTCTCGGCGAGGCTGGTCGGCGCGCTGCGCTTGTTCCACGGCCAGCGGGCGGCCACGTCGGCCGGCAGATCCTTCGCGGTGAACCAGTCACGCAACGGCCACCGGCCGGTGGCGGTGAGGATCTCGCGGATCCCCTCCCGGGGGATCTTCTCCACCGGCTTGCCGAGCAGGCAGCCGACCGCCCGGCCGAGCCACGCGCCGTGCAGCCGGTCGTACGTCACCTCGGTCGGCAGCGACCAGGTCGCCGGCCATCCGGCCCGCAGCCCGGCCAGGTCGTCCGGCTCGTCGTCGGTGGCGACGGCGGGCAGCGCGTCGGCGGCGTCCAGCAGCTCCGCAGCGAGCGCCCGTAGCGCCGGCGGGGCCGGGGTCGGCGACGCTCCGCTGACCGGTGCAGTCAGGTCCCCGCCGGCCTCCGTCCACCGCCGGGCGAGGGCCGCCACGTCGCGGCCCTCGTCCCGGCTGGCCGCCAACTCGTGCGGCAGCAGGTCCTCCGGCTGGACCCAGGTGTTCCTCACTGGACCGACTCCCCGTGCGACGTGTACGGCGCGCCCCGGTCGGCGCCGCCGGCCAGGCCGGCGAAGCGCTCCGCGCGCCGGGTGAACCGGGCCTGGTCCCGCTCGAAGACCTCGCCGGCCACCGCCGCGAGGACCCGGGCAGGCTCCACCAGGTCGGTCCTGGAGGCGGTGGCGACCACCTCGGACCACTCCGCGGGCACCGCGGCGGCGCCGCCGAGCGCCCCGGCGATGGCCGCGGCCATGGTCGCGGTCGAGTCGGCGTCCCGGCCGTAGTTGACCGCGCCGAGCACCGCCGGGCGGAACTCGCCGCCGGCCACGACGAGCATGCCGATGGCCACCGGCAGCTCCTCGATGGCGTGCAGCCGGCTGGGCCGCCGCGCCCCGAGCCCCGGGCTCCGGTACTCCTCCCCCACCGTGTCGAAGGGGGCGACCGCCGCGCGCAGCGCCGGGATGGCCTGCTTCCAGTCGTGGTGGCCGCGGGCCTCCTTGACCACCGCGTCGATGGCCGCCCGGGTGCCGTCGCGGGCCAGGTCCAGCGCCTCGGCGACGACATCCTCGACACCCGCGCCGGGGGTCGCCGCCGCGGCGACCGCCGCCGCGAAGACGGCGGCGGCCTCCCTCCCGTAGCTGTGCTGGTGCGCCCCGGCGATCTCCACCGCCTCGGCGTACGCCCCGGCCGGATCGCCCGCGTTGACGATGCCGACCGGAGCCATGTACATGGCCGCACCACAGTTGACGATGTTGCCGACCCCGGCCTCGCGCGGATCCGCGTGGGCGTGGTGCAGGCGGGTGACCAGCCACCGCTCGGCGGCCGCGAGCCGGTGGAAGGTCACCCCCTCCCGCTCCAGGTCGGGGATGTAGACCACCCGCTCGATCAGGTCGGGGACCAGCAGCTCCACCACGTCGTACGCGTCGAGGTGGTCGCGTTTGGCCGCGTAGGCGCGGACCAGGGCGTGGGTCATCAACGTGTCGTCGGTGATGTGCCCGTCGCCCTTGTGGTACGGCGCGAGCGGTCGCGCGGTGGCCCAGTCGGCGTGGTACGGGGGCACGATGCCCTCGACCCAACCGCCGAACCGTGCGCGGATCTGCTCCGGCAGTGCCGTTTCGGTGGCGCCACCGAGGGCGTCTCCGACCGCGGCGCCCACCAGGCAGCCGACCGATGTGTCGAGCAAGAGTGACATGTCTACCTCAGAACCTGCTTGCCACCGTCGACCAGCTGCGTACCGAGCTGATCGAGAGTGATCTTGTTGGCGAAGTACTGCTGGAGAGCCGGGGTGGCGTACTTGGTCTTCCACTCCGGGTAGCCGTCGGCCTGCTGGAACGGGGCGACGGTCAGGTCCGCGGCGCTGGCCGCGGCGACGTCCCAGCCCTGCTTGCCGGTGGTGAGCTTGACCAGCTCCTCGTTGGCCTGCTTGCCGGTCGGGACCAGCCAGTCACCCTTGGCCAGCGCGGCCATGTTCGTCGGGTTCAGGAAGTACTCGAGGAACTGCGCGGCCTGCTTCTTGTGCTTGGAGTCCTCGGAGACCGAGAGCGTCTGCGGGTTCGCGGCCTGCTTGGCGGAGAGCCCCTTGACCGGCGGCAGGGTGACCCACTCGAAGCCCGCCGGCGCCTGCTCGACCATCTGCTGACGCAGCGACACCGAGCCGGGCAGCATGGCGTACTTGCCACCGAAGAAGCCGGGCAGGGTGTCCGCGCCGCTCATGCCCAGCGCCTCCGGGGACGCGGACTTGGCGGTGTAGATCATGTCGTGGATCCGCTTCGGAATCTCCTTCTCCGCGTCACCGACCTTGACCTCGGTCTTGCCGCCGTCGGTGTAGAAGAACTTCCCGTCGTAGTTGAGCGCCAGGTTGAGCACCCGGTTGGTCGGCGACTTCAACGCCCAGGCCACGCCGTACTGGCCGGGCTTGGTGAGCTTCTGCGCGTTGCTCTGGAACTCGTCCCAGGTCCAGCCGCCGTCGGCGGGTGGCACCGCGACGCCGGCGGCGTCGAGCAGCTTCTTGTTGGCGATGACGACCTGCGACTCCAGCAGGAACGGCACGCCGGCGACCTTGCCGTCGAAGGTCGCGGTGTCCCAGACACCCTGGTCGATCTGGCCCTTCAGGTCGCCGGAGACGAGCCCGGAGAGGTCGGCCAGGTAGCCCTGCTTGCTGAACTCGCCGATCGAGGACGCCTCGTAGTGCACGATGTCCGGCGCGTCGCCGCCCTCGAAGGAGGTCAGCAGCTGGTCGTGCACCGAGTTCCAGTCACCCTGGACGTACTCGACCTGGATGTCGGGGTGTTCGGCGTTCCACTTGGCGACGAGGTCCTTGTTGACCTGGAGCGACTCCTTCTGCCACGCGAGGCTGAGGAAACGCAGTTTGACCGGGCCGGATGTGGCCTCGTCGCCGCCGCCGTCACCGCACGCGGCGAGCGCGCCGAGGCCGACGACCGCGACCGCGGTGGCCGCGGCCAGTCGACGGAATCGGGTACGGAGCATGGGGGGTTACCTCCTTGGTGGTGGGTGGGGGGACGGTTCAGCCCTTGACCGCGCCGGCGAGCGACCCGGACGAGAGCCGGCGTTGCATGAACGCGAAGAAGATCAGGCTGGGAAGCGTGGCCAGCAGCGAGCCGGCCGCGAGGGGTCCGAGTCGGGCGGTGCCCTCGATGCCGACGAACCGGGCCAGCGCCACCGGCAGGGTGGCCAGCTCCGGCGTCTTGATCAGCACGAGCGCGAAGAAGAACTCGTTCCAGGCCGAGATGAAGGAGAAGAGCGCGGTCGCGACCAGGCCCGGGGCGAGCAGCGGGAAGACCACCCGGCGCAGGACCTGCACCCGGCTCGCCCCATCCACCGACGCGGCCTCCTCCAGCTCGCGGGGGATGTTGCGGACGAAGCCCTGGAGCATCCACAGCGCGAACGGCAGCGCCCAGACCACGTAGATCAGCACCAGTCCGGCGTGCGTGTTGGCCAGGCCGACCTGCCGCAGCACCAGGAAGATCGGGATGATCAGCAGCACGAACGGGAAGAGCTGGGACAGCAGCACCCAGCCCAGCGCCGCGGTGCCGAGCTTGGACCGGAACCGGGCCAGCGCGTACGAGGCCGGCATGGCGACCAGCACGGTCAGCACCGCCGAGGCGAGCGAGACCTGGAGGCTGTTCAGCGCCGCCCGGCCCAGCTCCTGCTCGGTGAAGGCCTGGACGAAGTTCTGCACGGTCGGGTCGCTCGGGATCAGCGTGGGGTGCAGCCGCACCAGCTCACGCGGCGGCTTGAACGCCGTCGAGAGCAGCCAGATCAGCGGGAACCCGAGGAAGATCAGGTAGCCGGCGAGCGCCAGGTACTGCAGCACCCGCCCGGTACGGCTCGGCTTTCCGAACATGTCAGTTCGCCTCCCTCAGCCGGCGCCGGAGATAGACGGCGAGCAGCGCGACGATGAGCACGACCATCACGTTGCCGAGCGCGGCGGCGTAGCCGTAGTTGCCGTAGCGGAACGCCTCCTCGTAGGCGAAGAGCATCGGCAGCATGGTCTTGCCGCCCGGCCCGCCCGCGGTGAGCACGTAGACCAGGCCGAACGAGTTGAAGTTCCAGATGAAGTCCAGCGACGTGATCGCCACGATCACCGGGGCCAGGGCGGGCAGCGTGACGTGCCGGAACCGGTGCCACGTGCTGGCCCCGTCCACGGCGGCCGCCTCGTGCAGCTCGCGGCCAACCCCCTGGAGGCCGGCGAGCAGGACGACGGTGGTCTGCGGCATGCCGGCCCAGACCCCGACCAGGATCACGGCGGGCAGGGCCGTGCTGAAGTCGCCGAGCCAGTTGGTCCGCAGCCCGTCGGCTCCGATCCGGTGGAAGAACTCGTTGAGCAGGCCGGCGTCCGGGTGGTAGACGAGCTTCCAGAGGATGCCGACCACGACCGGCGGCATCGCCCACGGCACCACGGCCAGCACCCGGGCCACGCCCCGGAACCGCAGCTGCTGGTTGAGCAGCAGGGCCAGCCCGAGGGCGAGCAGGAACTGGAGCACCGTCACCCCGACCGCCCAGAGCAGCCCGATCTTGAACGAGTTCCAGAACAGCTCGTCGCCGAGGAGTTCGCGGTAGTTGGCCGGGCCGGTGAAGGACACCTCGACGTTGCGCCCGGCCCGCGCATCGGTGAAGCCGAGGTAGATGCCTCGCAGCAGCGGAAACACCGACAGCACCAGGATCGGCAGCAGCGACGGCAGGAGCAGCAGGTAGATGGCGGTCCGGTCGGAACGGAACCGGTTCGGCCGGCGGGCCGGTCCGGGCCGTTCGACGTCCGGCCGCTCGGCCAGCGTGGTCATGAGGTCACCCCTTCGCTGGTCGGGTGGGTCGTCGGCGGGCCGCCCGGCCGGGGCGCCGGCAGTGGCGTGCCACTGGAGGCGCGGATGGCGAGGCTGGGTGGCACCTGCTCGCGGCGCGGCGGCAGGGTCGGATCGGCGATCCGTTGCAGGAGCAGCTCGGCGGCTCGGCGACCACGCTCGGTCGAGCCGAGCGAGACGCTGGAGAGCTGGGGAAACATCATCCGGGCGAGCTCGGTGTCGTCCATGCCGACGACGGCGACGTCCTGCGGCACCTGGCGCCCGGCGGCGAGCAGGGCGTGCAGCGCCCCGACCGCGATCAGGTCGTTCGCGCAGACCAGGGCGTCCGGGTCGGCGCGGGCGAGCAGCCGCTCGGTGGCGGTCCGGCCGGCGGCGTACTGGAAGTCGCCGACCTCGATCAGGTCCTCGTCGCACGGGATGTCGTGCCGTGTCAGCGCTGCCCGGAAGCCGGCGTCGCGCGCGGTTCCCGGAACGGTGTCGAGCGGGCCGTTGACGAAGCCGATCCGGCGCCGACCGGTGGCGACGAGGTGGTCGACGGCCAGCGCGACGCCGTGCCGGGAGTCGGTACGCACGTTGTCGACGGCGGCGTCCGCGCCGAGCTGTCCGACCACCACCACCGGCACCGGGCTGTCCACCAGCGCGGTCAGGTGATCGTCGGTGACCCGGATCGGCGAGACGATCATCCCGTCCACGTATCGGTTGGCCAGCCGGCGCAGCAGGGCGGTCTCGTTGTCGATCCGTCCGCCGGTGGCGTGCACCAGCAGCTGCCGCCCGGAGGAGGCGACCACGGCCTCGATGGCGCGCATCATCTCGACGTAGACCGGGTTGCCGATGTCCTCGACGGCGAGCGCGACAAGGCCGGTGCGCTGGGACTGCAACGACCGGGCGATGGCGTTCGGCACGTAGCCCACCTCGGCGGCCGCGGCGCGTACCTTGCGGATCGTCTCCGGACTGCCGCCGATCCCGTTGAGGACCCGCGAGGCGGACGCGATGGAGACACCGGCGCGGGCGGCGACCGTGTGCACCGTGGGCCGGCCGTCCGCCGGTTCCTGTAAACGTTTACGACCCACGTTCTGCACCTCCACCCGATAGCTGTAAACGTTTCCGGGAGTCTGCTCCGCCCATGGCGGAGAGGTCAAGAGCCCGTTACGAAAACGTTTCCAACACCCGAAGCCCCGACCGTGCCCGCGTGATCCGCCCCTGCCCTCGTGATCAAGAGGTTCGCGTCATCCGTTCGGCGTCTCCTGACGCAAACCTCTTGATCAACGAGGCGGGGGCGG
>NZ_RCVI01000363.1:0-14410 GCF_003667455.1 Micromonospora sp. CV4
GGGAAAGGATGGGGGCATGTTCGGCATCGGGAAGAAGTGGGAACGGGAACTGGGTGCGGCCGCCGACGAGTTGGTTGCCGCCGACACGCTCGCCTTTGGTGGCGTCGGGTTCGCGGGCGAGGTGCTGCCGGTGACCGACGCGTACCACCGGGTCGAGGCCGCCCTCGACGACCACCCTGAGGAGGTACGCCGGCAGCTCGACCGGGTGCTGGCCGAGGGTTCACCCGCCGGCCGGGCGTACGCCGCCACTCTGCTGGAGCGGCTCGACCCGACGGCGGCCCGGGCGGCCTGGACGTCACTGCGGGACGACCCGACCGAGTTCACCACGTTCGTCGGCTGCGTCATGGGGCGTACTACCCTCGGCGA
Organism: Micromonospora sp. CV4; assembly: GCF_003667455.1. Taxonomy (NCBI): domain Bacteria; kingdom Bacillati; phylum Actinomycetota; class Actinomycetes; order Micromonosporales; family Micromonosporaceae; genus Micromonospora; species Micromonospora sp. CV4. The sequence continues at coordinate 367 of NZ_RCVI01000363.1, forward strand.
CTACGCCACCCAACGACTGGCCGCGGCATGATCGATCGAGGGCGATCCGCTGGGCTGTCCACAGTGCAGCCGGCCACGCCGGGCGACACCCCGGCCGCTGTCAGTAGCTGAGCTTTCCGTCACGACGCGAGTCGCTCCGGTGTCGGGGGTTGTTACCGTCTGCGCCGACGTACCTGGGGAGGTGGTCGGTGGACCGGTCGGTGACGTACCTGGCGGCGGCGGTGGCCGTACTGGCGGTGGTCGTGCTCGTGATCGTCGTGCGGGCCCGGCGGCGGGCGGCGACCCGGCCCGGCCGTGCGGTGCCCACCGGACGACCGGCGCGCGGTGGTCCGCACCGTCTGGCCCCGGGCGACCGCGTGCGGATCCACGAGCGGGAGTACGCGGTGAGCGGCACGATCCGCCTGGTCGAGGGGGACTGGAGCTGGGTGCAGCACCTGCTCGACGACGCCTCCGGCACCCGCCACCGCCTGTCCGTGGAGGACGGCCCCGACCTGGAGTTGGTGCTCTGGACCGCCGAACCCGGCGCGACCGTCACCCCGGGCGCCCCGACCATCGACCTCGGCGGGCGGCGCTACACCTGGGCCGAGACCGGGCAGGCGCGCTACACCGCCACCGGCGAGACCGGGCTGCCGGCGGCCGGAACGATGCGCTACCACGACTACCAGTCCGGCGGCGGCGCGCGGCTCTCCTTCGAGGCGTACGGCGAGGAGGGCTGGCGGGTCGCCCGCGGCGACCTGCTCGACCCGACCGAGCTGACGATTCAACCCGCCGCCGAGGAGCGCTGAGCCGGACCCGACGGGCGCGCCGGGCTCGCCACGGCATGCCAGAGTGGCCAGTTGTCGATACGGTGTGGGCGCGATCTTAAGGGAAGGAGAATCGTGGTCGATTCCCAGAGCACGCCGGCCCGTCAGCGGCCGTCCATCGTGACGATTTCCAGCTATCTGCTCTTCCTGTTCCTGGCGTGCCAGGTGATCAGTCTGATCCTCACCCTCGCCACCCTTGGCAAGACCCGTGACGTGCTCCGCGAGGCGTACGAGGGCAGTACCGCCGACGGCGCCGACCAGGTGGCGGACTTCTTCTTCGCCTTCGGCCTCGGCAGCAGCATCCTGCTGCTGCTCCTCGCGGTCGTCCTGGGTGTGCTGGCCCTGCTCAACAACCAGGGCCGCAACGGCGCCCGGATCACCACCTGGATCATCGGCGGCATCATGGTCTGCTGCGTGGGTGGCACCCTGCTCAGCGGTGCCGCCGGCAGCTTCACCACCGGCGGGGACACCGGCGGCGACATGCCGAGCGGCGAGGAGATCCAGCGCCGGCTGGACGAGGCGCTGCCCTCCTGGATCACCCCGGTCAGCCTCCTGCTCGGCGTGGTCAGCCTGCTCGCGCTGCTCGCGGCGCTGATCCTGCTGGCGCTCCCGAAGGCCAACGAGTTCTTCCGCAAGCCCACCGCGGGTTGGGAGCCGCCGACCCCGGGTGCCAGCTACCCGGGTTACCCGCAGGCCTCCGGCCAGCCGGGCTACCCGCAGGCCCCTGGCCAGCCGGGCTACCCGTCAGGTGGCGAGCCGGGCTACCCGTCGACGCCGGGTCAGACGCCCGGGTCGGAGCCGGGTTACCCGCCGCCGCCCGGCCCCGCGCCCTCGTCGGGCCCGTCCGGCACGGACCGACCGGACGACACGCCGCCGGCCGACCGTCCCGGGCCGACCCCGCCGTCGACGAGTTGACCGCTCGATAAGCACGACGCCGACGATCCCTCCGAGTAGGTTGCAACCCGACGCCTACCGGAGGGATTCGTCGTGTCGTACCCGGAATCGGCACCGGTGCGCCGGCCCGTCGTGGTCCTGCTGGCCACGGCCGTGCTGCTGGTGATGGCGGTCGTCGCACTCGCGTACACCGTCGTGGACCTGGCGGTGCTCGGCCGCACGGTCGAGGCCTTCCGCTCCGTCGCCCGGGACACCTCGGCGACTCCGCAGGAGATCGACGATGTGGTGACCCTGCTGCGCGCGTCCGCGGCGGTGTCGGCGGTGGTGGCGGCGCTCTCCGCGCTGGTGCTCGCCGGCTTGGCTCTCGGGCTGCTGGCCGGTCGTGCCGGCGTCCGGGTGGCCACCTGGGCCGTCTGCGGGCTCGGCCTGCTGGCCGGCTGCTGCAGCGTGGCGGTGCTCGTCGGGGAACGGGCCGCGCCGCTTCGGCTGGGTGCCGATGAGCGGGCGACCGCCGAACTGCTGGGCCTGATCGGGGACGCGTACCCGTCGTGGTGGATCCCGCTCAACGCGGGGCTTTCCGTCGGACAGGGCCTCGGTTACCTTGTGGTAGCTACGCTGCTGGCCCTGCCGGCGGCCAACGCCTGGTTCGGTCGACGCCGCCCGACAGCGCCGACCGTGCCGTCCGCTCCACCCGGGTTCCCGCCCGCACCGCACCAGCCCCTGCCGGCGCAGACCGCGCCCCCGTACCCGCCCAGGTGAGGACCGCCCGTGACGCTCGACCCCGCGACCGCCGAGCGACGGGCCCTGATCACCGGCGCCACCGCCGGCATCGGCGCTGCCTTCACCCGCCGGCTGGCCGCTGACGGCTGGCACCTGGTGCTGGTCGCCCGGGACGCGGGCCGGTTGACCGAGCTGGCCGCCGAGTTGGGTTCCCGGCACGGCCGCGAGATCGAGACGATATCTGCGGATCTGTCCACGGACGACGGCTGCGCCGTGGTGGAGCGGCGACTCGCCGACGGTAGCCCCGTGCACCTGCTGGTCAACAATGCCGGGATCAGCCTGAACAAACCGTTCCTGCGTTCCTCCGCCGAAGACGAGGCCCGCCTGCTGCGGCTCAACGTGCACGCGGTGATGCGGCTGACCCTGGCGGCGCTGCGACCGATGACCGAACGGCGCGATGGGGCAGTGATAAATGTCTCTTCGGTCGCCGGATTTGGCGCGGTGATGCCGGGGTCGACCTACTCGGCCAGCAAGGCGTGGGTCACCAATTTCAGCGAGTCGGTGGGCCAGTCGGCACGCCCCTTCGGCGTCCGGGTGATGGCCCTCTGCCCCGGCTACACCCGCACGGAGTTCCATCAGCGGGCCGGCATCAACATGTCGAAGACGCCGGAGTGGATGTGGCTGCGGGCCGAGGATGTGGTCGACGAAGCCTTGCGTGACCTGGGCAAAGGCAAGTTGATCAGCATTCCGGCGTGGAAGTACAAAGTGGCCGTCGCCGGTCTGCGGCACGCGCCGCGCAGGCTGCTCCAGGCCGTCGCGCGGGACACCCGCGGCAGGATCGGCCGCGACGAGCGCTGAGCCTGTACGGGCGCCCGGCCTCCCGGCGCCGGTGCCGGCACGTTGGCTCGCCGCAACCGAGCCGATTGCTGAGCGTAGTCGAACATCGCCAACCATCTGTCCCCCACCGGGCTGATCAGGGTGGACCCCACACACGGCGTTCAGACTTGCGCAGTAACCTCTATCGCCATGGGGGACCACGACGACCTGCGTAAATTCATTACCGACCTGGCTGTGGTCCACGGACGGGTCGTGCTCTCCTCGGGGCGGGAGGCAGACTGGTACGTCGATCTGCGTCGCGTCACGCTCCATCACCAGGCCGCTCCGTTGGTCGGTCGGGTGCTGCTCGACCTCACCGCCGACTGGGAGTACGACGCCGTCGGCGGTCTCACCCTGGGCGCGGACCCCGTCGCGCTCTCGATGCTGCACGCCGCTGCTCCGACCGGTCGGGCCCTGGACGCTTTTGTGGTGCGCAAGGCGGGTAAGGCCCACGGTCTACAACGGCGGATCGAGGGACCGGAGGTGGTCGGCCGCCGAGTGTTGGCGGTGGAGGATACGTCCACGACAGGCGGAAGTGTGTTGACCGCCGTCGAGGCGCTTCGTGAGGCCGGAGCTGAAGTCGTGGGCGTGGCGGTTATTGTTGATCGAGGCGCCGGCGACGCGGTGCGAGCCGCCGGATTGCCGTACCGGGCGGCCTATACGTTGGCTGACCTCGGCCTTGTGGCGTAAAAGTTTGCCGATTCGGATCTGCTGATATGCAGGCGGATCGATGCTGCTGGTGGAAGGATGGAATACGTGGGAACTGCGTTGGCCGAAATGACTATGCCTCAGATCTCGCCGCTTGCCGGCGAGCCGATCGAACGTGCCGATGCCGAGCGTCTCGCGGGGGTCCTCAAGGCCCTTGCCGATCCCGCTCGGTTGCGGCTGCTCAGCCTGATCCAGTCGGCCCCTGAGGGCGAGGCGTGCGTCTGTGACCTGACGGCACCCCTCGGCCTCTCTCAGCCGACGGTCAGTCACCACCTGCGTATCCTCACCGAGGCCGGCTTGCTGGAGCGGGAGAAGCGCGGTGTCTGGGCGTACTACCGGCTGGTCCCGAGTGCGATCGCGACGATCGCCGACCTGCTGACCCCGCCGCGCAAGCGGGCCACCAAGAAGGCCCGCTGAAGCAGGCGCTGCACACCGTCCCGCGCCGGGATGGTGTTCGGTGGCGAGCCAGGGGTGGCGCCACCGCTCGGTGACGCCTGCTCGTCCCCGGCCGCACCGCCGGAGGCCGGGTCCGACATGCCGACGGCCGACCCCCTCACCAGGGGGCCGGCCGTCGTCGTATCCGAGGTTCAGCGCTCCTGGCCGTGCTCCGGGCGCCGGCGGCCGTGCGGGTGCTCGTCGTGGTCGAACGTCTCGCGGACCGCTTCGACCGCACCGACGGCACTGGCGGCCGCAACCACCGCGACGGCCTCGCCACGCTTGCGGGCCCGCCGGTCGCGGAGGAACTCGAAGAAGATCGGCAACACCGAGATCACGATGATCAGGGCCACCACCGGCAGGATGTAGTGGTCGATCTTGTCCCCGATGGCCTGGTAGATCTGCTCCGCCAGCAGGTAGCCGATCAGCAGGATGCCGTCCACCCAGAGGATCGCGCCGACGACGTTCCAGAGCAGGAACTGCCGGGCCGGCATGCCCAACGCTCCGGCGACCGGGTTGAGGAACGTCCGGACGATCGGGATGAAGCGGGCCAGCACCACGGCCTTCGCCGGGCCGAACTTCTGGAAGTAGTACTCCGCCTTCTCCACGTACTCCTTCTTGAAGAGCCGGGAGTTGGGCCGCTCGAACATCCGCCGGCCGTACCGTGCGCCGAGCCAGTGCCCCAGCTGGGCGCCGACGATCGCACAGATCGGGCCGCCGATCAGCAGGCCGACCAGGGAGAGCCGGGTGCCGTCGCCGAAGATGGCGTCCGCCACGGGCGAGGCGGCCACCCCGGCCAGGAACAGCAGCGAGTCGCCGGGGAAGAAGAAGCCCACCAGCAGGCCGGTCTCGGCGAAGAGGATCACCCAGACGCCGATCAGCCCGAAGGTCTGCAACAGCTCCTTGGGGTCGAGCGGGTTCAGGGCGACGCTCTCCGCGAGCGTGCGGGTCTTCTCAGCTGTGTCCACGGCCACAAAGGGTACCGAAGCCGTGGTTGCCGGACGCGCCGGACCGGGTTCATGCCCAGCGACGACGGTGCCCCGCCAACCGGGTGGTCGACGGGGCACCGGTGGTGCGGGGTGGATCAGGCGACGAAGCGGGTCCGGCGGCGCTTGGCCACCAGGTAACCGCCGACGCCCGCGGCGAGCAGCAGCGCGCCGAGGCCAGCGATCAGGCCGGTGGACTGACCGGTGACCGGCAGCCCGCCGTCGTCATCGCCGCCGCCCTGGCCGCCGTCGCCGCCGGTCGCGTTCACCAGGATCTTCGCGGTGTCATTGGCCGGCTTCAGGTCGGCGTAGAAGCCGCCGTCGCACTCACACGGAACGTTGACCTTCACGGTGCCTGCAGCGTCGGGGATGACCTTGTCGATGCGCAGCCCGAAGGTCACCTTCTCCTCGTCGCCGGCCTTAATGAACGGCGAGGGGATGCACCGGTACTGCCGGCCGCCGGCTTCGCCCAGCTCGCCGTACTGGTCGCCCTCGACCGGCGCACAGGTCTCCGGCGCCTCGACGACGGTGACCCCGGTGGGGATGCCGACGGTCATGTGCGTGACCGATGAGTTCCCCCGGGTGTAGTCCAGCGTGGCTGGACCGTTGTTGCGGAAGCCGACAGTGGCGGTCACCTTGGCGCCCGCCGCGCCCTTCACGTCGTCGCCGATGGCGGCCAGATCGGTGCCGTTCTTGCCGGTGACCGTGACTTCGACGTGGGACCAGTTGTTGTCCGGGTTCTTGTCCGCCTGGACACCGCGTGCCGACTTGCCGGCCTCGCTCAGGGTCAGCACGTCGCCGTCACCCGGCTTGCCCAGCGAGAAGCCGTTGGTTTCCAGGTACGACCGGAAGTCCTCGTACTCCGCGATGGTCATCCAGTTGTGCTCGCCGTATTCGAAGCCCGGGGCGTATGCGTCCTTGGCGATCCGGTACTCGAGCGGAGTGCTGTAGCTTGCCCCCTTCGCCAGTTCCTGGTCGAAGGTGCAGCTGCGCAGTGAGTTGTCGACGTACGTGCAGTTGCTGTATCGCTTGTCGGCCTGGATGCCGTAGTCGTTGAAGAAGACGACGCTGACGCCCTTGGCCGGCGTCTCTCCTGCGTTCGACACCTTCAAAGGGGCGCTGATCTTCGCACCCGGCCTGCCGGACACCGCGATGGGGTCAGCTCCGGCGAGGTCGACACCCTCGCCGACACGCACCTTTGCCTCGTGGCTGACGGCGTCGAATCCGTCCGCCGAGAGAGTCACCTTGAGTGCCCCGACGTCGCCTTCCTTGGCGGCATCAGTCGGCGCGATCACCACTGGTGCCAGGCCGCCGAGGCCCCAACCGTCCTCGATCCCGACCTCGAAGCGTTCGGTGCAGACCAGGATGCCCTTCTCGGGGGAGGTGCAGTCGTCGGCCGACTCACCCTCCTCGGTGAGAGTCGCCTTGCCGGCCAGGTCGCGGTAGTCGTACCGAACCGTCACTCCCTGCAGCACAACGGGCGCGGTGCTGTAGAGGATGGTGCCGTCGATCTTGCCGGTCGTGTCGGTGGCGATGGTGTTGTCGCCGAAGTAGATGCTGAGCTGAGGCTTGGTCTCTTGGGCGACGGCCGGACTGGCGGAGGCGGCGACGAACGCGCCTGCTACGCCCAGTCCGGCGAGCCAACGCCGGGTGGAATGGGTGAGCATGAGGGGGTTCCTCCAGAGGGGGATTCAGGTGGAGCCTGCGGATCCTAAGGAGTCACTAAGGTTTGCCGCCGCCCCGAGCGCCAGCCGGATGACAAGACCGGCCGAAAGGTTGATCAGCGTCACCGCAATGTTCGATCGCCCCGCTCCCGTCATCTGAGGCAGGAGCTTCGGGAGGTGCAGTGACGTACGAGGAGTTCGCGGACACGCGACTGGCACCGCTGCTGCGGTACGCGGTGATGCTCACCGGCGACCCGCACCAGGCGCAGGATCTGGTGCAGGAGACGATGGTCCGGGTCCAGCTCAACTGGCGACGGGTCGCCCGAGCGGACTCACCGGAGCGTTACGTGCGCCGGATGCTCACCAACCAGTACGTCGACTGGCGGCGTGGCTCCTGGATGCGCCGGGTGCTGCTGCGCGGGGAACCCGACGAGGCGGTGCCGGCGCCCACCGACCATGCCCAGTCCGCCGTGGACCGGGACCAGATCTGGTCCTGGCTGTCCCGGCTGCCGCGCCGGCAGCGGGCCACCCTGGTGCTGCGGTACTACGAGGACCTGCCCGACGCCGAGATCGCCGACATCCTCGGCTGTGCCGTCGGGACCGTACGTTCGTCCATCTCGCGCGCCCTGGCCACGCTCCGGGCCGAGTACGTGGAGGCCTGCTCATGATCGAGGACGACCTGCGTGCCGCGTTCACCCGGCACGAGCAGTTGTCCCCGCCGACCGGCCCGCTGCGGGCCGCTATCGACCGGCTGGCGACCGGTCGACGGCGACGCCGCCGCCGGTGGCAGGTCGGTGGTACGGCGCTGGCGCTGCTCGGCGTACTCGGGATCGGGGTGCCCCTGTTCACCCCGGAGCGTTCCGGGCCGCCGCAGGCCGCCGGGTCGACCGGCGAAACGAGCGGGCCGGTGGTGACGGGTGCGCTGAACATCCTGCTGCTCGGTGTCGACAGCCACACGTCGCAACCACCGTTGGCCGATTCGGTGCTGCTGCTGCACATCCCGGCCGACCGCAGCCGTCCGTACCTGGTCTCCCTGCCGCGTGACCTGAAGGTGCCGATCCCCGGTCACGGGAGCGACAAGCTGAACGCCGCCTTCCCGTTCGGAGCGGGCGGTGACCGGCCGGATCTGACCAAGGGGTACGAGCTGACCCGGCAGACGGTCACCGACCTGACCGGGGTGCGGCTGGACACCGGCTTCGTGCTGACGTACCGCGCGCTGCGCACACTCACCGACGCGGTGGACGGGGTGCCGGTCTGCCTCTCCCAGCGGGTGCGTTCGGTACACACCGGGAAGCTCTTCCCGGCCGGCTGTCAGCGTCTCGACGGCGCCGCCTCGGTCGACCTGCTCCGCCAGCGACGTGGGCTGGTCCAGGGCAGTCAGGACCGGGACCACAACGCCCGGCTCTTCGCCGCCGGTCTGGTCCGCCAGGCCAGTGAACAGGGCGTGCTCACCAACCCGGTACGACTCTCGAAGTTGCTGGACACCGTTGGCCCGGAGCTCGTGGTGGCGCCCGACGGGGCCACCATGCTGGACCTGCTGCGGCTCGTCCCCACACTGCGATCGGTCGACCCGGTCGGGCTCAGCCTGCCGATCAGCGAACCGACCGGGCGGGACCGGTATCTGCGCGCCGACCCGGCGCTCGCCCCGGAGTTCCTGACCGCCCTGCGCGAGGATCGGCTCGGCGACTGGGTGGCCCGCCACCCGGAGCGGGTCGACCCGGTCGGCTGACGCTCGTCGGGGGCGCGATGTCAGCGGTAGTCGTCGTCGTCCCCGGTGACCACCCGGGCCTGCTCCATCGCGTCCCAGTCGTCGACCTCCAGGCCGCGGTGCGGCTCCCCGTCGACGTCGGCGGGACCGACCACCACGGCCTGCTCGACCGCGTCGGCCGGGTCCGCCTCGGGGTCGCGTTCGTCCGCGGCCAGGTGGTCGCCGGGGGTGAAGTCCTCATCGGGCTGACCCATCGTTCCTCCCGGGGGCTCGGGTGCACGGTCCCACCCACCGTACGGGCTGTGCCGGCGCCGCGCGGAAGTCGAGTCGGCCGAATCACCCGTGGGCGGTGCGGCCCGGTGCCAGGATGGGGCCGTGGGCTTCCTGATCCGGCTGGCGATCACCGCGGTCGCGTTGTGGGTGACCACGCTGATCGTGCCCGGGGTCGAGGTGCACGGTCGCTCGGGTGGCAACACGGTGCTCACGCTGATCGTGGTCGCGCTGATCTTCGGTGTGATCAACGCGGTGCTCAAGCCGGTGATCAGGGTGGTCGGCTGCGTGTTCTACCTGCTGACCCTCGGTCTGTTCGCGCTGGTGGTCAACGCGCTGCTGTTCCTGCTCACCGACCGGATCGCCCGCGGGCTCGACCTGCCGTTCCAGGTGGACGGTTTCTGGGCGGCGTTCTGGGGAGCCATCGTGATGACCGTGGTCACCTGGCTGATCAGCGTGATCGTGCCCGACCGCCTGGACAGCCGGTGACCGGATCCCCGGCCACCACCCGGGCCGGTTTCTCCTGCACACCTCACCTACGGGATACTGCCCGCGGAGGACAGCGCGGTCCGGCGCACTCGTGAACAACAGCGGCCAGCACGGCCGAGAGTGGTAAGTAAGGAGCGTTCGACATGCCCATCGCTTCCCCCGAGGCTTACGCGGAGATGCTGGACCGCGCCAAGGCTGGCCGGTACGCGTACCCCGCGATCAACGTGACCTCCTCCCAGACGCTGAACGCGGCGCTCAAGGGCTTCGCCGACGCGGAGAGCGACGGCATCATCCAGGTCTCCACCGGTGGCGCCGAGTACCTGTCCGGCCCCTCGATCAAGGACATGGTCACCGGCGCGGTGGCGTTCGCCGCGTACGCGCACGAGGTGGCCAAGAAGTACCCGGTCAACATCGCGCTGCACACCGACCACTGCCCGAAGGACAAGCTGGACGGCTTCGTCCGGCCGCTGATGGGCATCTCGCAGGAGCGGGTGAAGCGCGGCGAGCAGCCGCTGTACCAGTCGCACATGTGGGACGGGTCGGCCGTGCCGGTGGCGGAGAACCTCCAGATCGCCTCCCAGCTCCTCGACGAGGCCGCCAAGGCCAAGATCGTCCTTGAGATCGAGGTCGGCGTCGTCGGCGGCGAGGAGGACGGCGTCGAGAACGCCATCAACGACAAGCTCTACACCACCACCGAGGACGGCCTGGCCATGGTCGAGGCCCTCGGTCTCGGCGAGAAGGGCCGCTACATGGCGGCGCTGACCTTCGGCAACGTGCACGGCGTCTACAAGCCGGGCAACGTCAAGCTCCGTCCCGAGATCCTCAACCAGATCCAGGAGGCGGTCGGCGCCAAGTACGGCAAGGAGAAGCCGCTCAGCCTGGTCTTCCACGGCGGCTCGGGCTCCCTGCTGAGCGAGATCCGTGAGGCTCTCGACTACGGCGTGGTGAAGATGAACATCGACACCGACACCCAGTACGCCTTCACCCGGCCCGTCGCCGACCACATGCTGCGCAACTACGACGGCGTGCTGAAGATCGACGGCGAGGTCGGCAACAAGAAGCAGTACGACCCGCGCGCCTGGGGCAAGGCCGCCGAGGCCGGCCTGGCCGCCCGGGTCGTCGAGGCGTGCGAGCACCTGCGCTCCACCGGCACCACGATGTCCAAGTAACAACGTCCACGACGGCCGGTTCCCCTCGGGGAGCCGGCCGTCGCCGTACCGTCAGGCGGACGCGGTGAGCAGCCGGACGGCCTCGTGGACGTCGTCGGTCAGATGGATCGTCGGCGACAGGTCACCGAACGGGGAGGCGGCCAGCAGCGGGCGCAGCAACGCCTCCACCGGCAGCTCCACGGTCCAGTACGCGCGGTCCAGGAAGATGTAGGCGCCGCTGACACCGTCGGTGCCGTAGTAGGTCTTGGTCGCCGCCTGGAACACCTCCTGCACCGTGCCCGCCCGCCCGGGGGCGAACACGATGCCACCCCGGGCGAGCCGCAGGATCGTGTCCTCCCGGATCGCGTTCGAGAAGTACTTCGCGATCCGTCCCGCGAACAGGTTCGCCGGCTCGTGCCCGTACAGCCAGGTCGGGATGGCCAGCCCGCCGGCCCGCGCCCACCCCGCGTCGGCGCCACGCTGCCGGGGCACGCCCGCGTACCGCTGCCGGACCGTCAACGCCACGGCCGTGTACCGCTGGTGGTCGGTGAAGTCCGGCGCGGTGGCCAGCAGGTCGATCGCCGCCGTCAAATCCGCCGCCGGCTGGTCCGCCAGGTAGGCGCCGAGGTTCGCCGCCTCCATCACCCCGGGACCGCCGCCGGTCACGACCAGCCGGTCGGCCCGGGCCAGCTCCCAACCCAGCACGGCCGCCATCCGGTACGCCGGGCTGCCGCGCCGCACCGCGTGCCCGCCCATGATGCCCACCACCGACTGCGGCCCGTGCTCGGTCAGCCAGGCCCGGGTGGCGTCGGCCAGCGCGTTGTCCACGCCGTGGTCGTGCAGACGCTGGCCGAGGGCTTCCTTGACGTCCGGCAGCGCGCCGCCGTGCGCCCGGTAGTGCTCGTACACCCGGGTGTCGTACATCCCGGTGAACCCGCCCTCAGCGAACCCGGCGGCCAGCTCCTCCGGGGTGTAGAGGTGCGCCGGCTGGGTCGGGTACGGCAGCCCGGAGAACGGCGGCACCACGTTCGCGCCACGCCGGACCAGGTCGGCGCCGACCTCCCGGGAGGCGAACCGGCACCCGACGAAGAGAGTGCCGGTGACCTCGACGCCGGTCAGGTCGGGCACCGGGGCCAGGTCGAGGCGGAGCCCCTGCACGGTCAGCCCGGTCAGGCGGCCGGTGGCCAGCTGCTGGTCGAACTCGTCGCGGGTCTGGACCTCGTTGACGTGCAGGTGCGGCTCGATGACGTCCGCGGGAGGTGGGGTCGGCACCTGGCCATCCTGCCCCTCCGGCGGGGACGGCCAAACCCCGGCCGGGCGGAAACCGACAGGAGCCCGGCGGCCGTGGCCACCGGGCTCCTGCTTAACCGGGTCCTGGGGAGGCTCCGGACCATTAGTTGTAATGGAAAACACCTGGCGGCGGCATAGGCCGCAGGCGTGACCAACTCCTCAGCCGTTCAGCGGAGCGCATCGGCCGACCCGCTCGCGCGTCGCACTGTCCAGCGGGTTGAATGGGACGATGCAGAACCTGTTGCCAGAGCCACCGGCCACCCTCCTGCCCGCGCACGACGAGGCCGACGCGGCCCTGGCCGCCGCCGAACAGGCCGGCAGCGACCAGGCGTACGCCGAGGTGGCGGCTCACTTCCCGACCTACAGCGCGGCCTGGGCCGAACTCGCGGCCCGGTCGTTCGCGCAGGGCCAGGTGGTGACGGCGTACGCCTACGCGCGCACCGGCTACCACCGGGGCCTGGACCAGCTGCGCCGTAGCGGCTGGAAGGGCCACGGCCCGGTGCCGTGGTCGCACGAGCCGAACCGGGGGTTCCTCCGCTGCCTGTACGTGCTCTCCCGGGCCGCCGACGAGATCGGCGAGGCCGACGAGGCGGCCCGGTGCGCCCAGTTCCTCCGCGACTGTGACCCGGCGGCGGCGGACGCGCTGGCCAGCAACTGACACCCGCGCCGACGCTCGGCCCCGCACAAAGCCGGGCCGAGCGTCGGCGGGCTACAACCCCTCGGCGACCGCAGCGGCGATCTTCAGCCAGGCGTCCCGCGTGGCCGAGGAGAGTCCCCCGTACCGGATCGGCTCGCCGCTGTCGATGAGCCGCTCGTACGGCGCCAGCAGCACCGCCCTGGTCCGGGCCGCGAAGTGCTCCTGGATGGCCGGCAGGTCGATCTCCTTGCGGGACGGCGGCATGGACACCACCGTCACCGCCTGCCGGACCAGCCGTTGCCGGCCGCTCTGCTCCAGGTGGTCGAGCATCCGGGCGGCGGTCTCCGCCGAGTCGTTACGGGCGGACATGGTGACGACCAGTTGGTCGGTGGCGTCCATCGAGGCCTGCCAGTTCTGCGCCCGGACGTTGTTCCCGGTGTCCACGAAGATCAACTTGTAGAACCGGCTGACCACCTCGCGGATCTCGGCGAACGCGGCCGCGGTGAGCATCTCGCCGCCGGTGGCCGACTCGTCCGAGGCGAGCACGTCGAACATCCCCTCGCCCTGCGAGCGGACGTACTGCGACAGGTCCCCGACCCGCCCGTGCGCGCCCTGGAACTGCCCGAGGTCGCGCAGCATGTCCCGCACCGTGCGGGAGTGGAAGTCCTGCTGGGCGCGCATCCCGAGAGTGCCCTGGGTCTCGTTGTTGTCCCAGGCCAGCACGTAGCCGCCACGCTTCTGGCCGAACGTCATCGCGAGGAGCAGGATGGCCACCGTCTTGCCGGCGCCGCCCTTGGGGTTGACCACGGTCACCTGCCGAAGCCCGCCGAAGTTGCGGCGCACCATCTCGATGTCCCGCTTCAGCTCCTGCTCGTGCCGGCCGGGAGCCAGCCGGAGCAGGCCCATCTTGTTGACCACCGCGCGGACGCCCATCGTGGCCACCGGATCGGCGGGCCGTACCTGCCGGCGCCGGGCGAAATCCTCCGCGGTCGGGGCCGCGGTGGTCTCCGGTTCCCAGGTGGCGTCCGGATAGCCGGTGTCCGGCACCCGGGTCACCCCGGCCGCCTCCTGGTACGGCTGCGGCGGCGGTGGCGGGGCCCCGGGGCTGCTCTGCTGCCAGGGCGGCGGATACCAGCCCGGCGACGGCGGGAAGGGCCCCGGAGGCGGGGCCACCGGGGCACCCTGCTGCGGGGCGGGGCCGCCCTGCGTCGGGTCGGCGAACTGCGTCGGGTCGGGCGGGATCGGTGCCGGGCCGGCCTGGCCGGGGATCGCGGGCGAGTACGACTGCCCGGGATAGGCCTGCCCGGGATAGGTCTGGTCGGGGTACGCCTGCCCGGGGTGCGTCTGGCCGAGGTGCTGCCCGGGGTACGCCTGCCCGGGGTGCGTCTGGCCGAGGTGCTGCCCGGGGTACGCCTG
>NZ_RCVI01000365.1:0-14339 GCF_003667455.1 Micromonospora sp. CV4
ACCGGTGGTGGCGATCCGCAGGTACGCGGCGCACACGTCGGCGCCGACCCGTCCTGCGGCCGGTTCGCCGCCGACGTGTGCGCCGCGTACCTGCGGATCGCCACCACCGGTCGGGCCGACCAGGCCGCCGTGGAACTGCTGCGCCGGTCCAGCCCGGCGGGCGTGCTGGACCGGATCAAGGCGCCGACCCTGCTGGTGCAGGGCGAGGCGGACACCCTCTTCCCGCTCGGTGAGGCGGACGCCAACGCCAAGGGCATCGCCGCCGCCGGCACGCCGGTGCGCGTCGCCTGGTTCACCGGTGGGCACGACGGCGGCGCGGGCCCCCGTTCGGACTCGGACCGGGTGAAGTTCCTGACCGTCCAGTGGCTGGACCACTACGTCAAGGGCGAGGGCGACGCGCCCGGCGACGACTTCACCTGGTCGCGGATCGCCGGCTTCGACGCGCTCGACCGGGGCCTGGTCGCCACCGGCTTCCGCCGCGCCGACTACCCGGGCCTGACCGGCACCGCCCGTCGGGAGGTCGTGGTCACCGGCCCGGCGCAACCGATCGCGAACCCGCCGAACGGCAACCCGGCCGCCATCTCCTCGGTCCCGTTCGCGGGCGGGCTCGCCTCGCTGCTGGACGGGGTGGCCGGCGACGTGCCCGGCCAACACGCCCGGTTCGAGTCGGCGCCGCTGACCGACGCGGTCGACGTGGCCGGCGCCCCCACCGTCACCCTGCGGGCCGCCTCACCGACCGGCGAGGCGGTGCTCTTCGTCAAGCTCTACGACGTCGACCCGGAGGGCGCGGCCACCCTGCCGAACGGGCTGGTCGCCCCGATCCGGCTCACCGGCCTGCCGCAGCGGGTGCAGGACGCCCGCCCGGTCACCGTGACGCTGCCCGGGATCGTCCGACGGGTGGAGGCCGGCCACCGGCTGCGCGTCGTGGTGGCCACCTCCGACCAGGCGTACACCACGCCGGCCCAGCCCACCGTCTACACGGTGGCGGCGGACGGCGCGGTCAGCCTGCCCACGGTCGGCGGGGAGCCGATCCCCACCACGGCGACGATCTGGCGCTGGGTGCTCGCCGGCCTGCTCGCCGCCATCGCGATCGGTCTCGTCGTGGTCGTGGCCGTGGTCCGCCGCCGGCACCGCCGCCAGGACCGGTCGGTGCATCCGGAGTACGCGGACACGCCGCTGGCCGTGCGCGCACTGCGCAAGGAGTACGCGGACGGCTTCGTCGCGGTGTCGAACGTGGACTTCGAGGTGCACCCGGGTCAGGTCGTGGGCCTGCTCGGGCCGAACGGCGCCGGTAAGACCACCACGCTGCGGGTGCTGATGGGGCTGACCCAGCCGACCGCCGGGGAGATCTACGTCTTCGGTCGCCGGCTGGTGCCCGGTTCGCCGGTGCTCTCCCGGATCGGCGCGCTGGTGGAGGGGCCGGGCTTCCTGCCGCACCTGTCCGGACTGGACAACCTGAAGGCGTACTGGCGGGCCACCGGTCGGCCGTGGGAGGACGCGCAGTTCGACGCGGCGCTGGAGATCGCCGGCCTGGGCGACTCCGTGCACCGGAAGATCAGGAACTACAGCCACGGGATGCGCCAGCGACTGGCCATCGCCCAGGCCATGCTCGGCCTGCCGGAGCTGCTGGTGCTGGACGAGCCGACCGACGGGCTCGACCCGCCACAGATCGCCGAGATGCGCCGGGTGCTCCAGCGGTACGCCACCGACGGCCGGGCGGTGCTGGTCTCCAGCCACCTGCTGGCCGAGGTGGAGCAGACCTGCACGCACGCCGTCGTGGTGAACAAGGGCCGGATCGTGGCGTCCGGGCCGGTGGAGGAGATCGTGGGCGAGTCGCCGAGCGTCCTCTTCGACGTCACCGACCCGGTGGCGGCGCGGGCGGTCCTGGACCGGCTGCACGGGGTCCGGGTGCTGCCGGAGAGCGATGGTCAGCTGGTGGTCGACACCAACGGCACGGCCCGCAGCGACGTGGTGGCCGAGTTGGTGCGCGCCGGCATCGGTGTGGACCGGGTGGTGCCCCGGCGCCGCCTGGAGGACGCGTTCCTCGCCCTGGTGGGCGAGAACTCTCGGGGAAGCGGTGACCGGTGATGGCTGGCTCTTCCGTCGAGACGCCGATGGGCGTCACCGACCCGGCCGGCGCGGCCCGGGGCTACCGGCCGTCGGCGACGATGCCGTTCGCGGCGGAGTTCCGTCGGCAGGCGTCCCGGCGGCGGACCCAGCTGGCGCTCGGCTTCATGGTGCTGCTGCCGCTGATCATCCTGATCGCGTTCCAGTTCGATTCGGGTGGCGACGACGACAACGGCCGCAACGAGTTCTCCAGCCTGGTCGAGCTGGCCACCTCGGGTGGCCTCAACTTCACTCTCTTCTCGATCTTCGTGTCGGCGTCGTTCCTGCTGGTGGTGGTCGTCGCGCTGTTCTGCGGCGACACGGTGGCCAGTGAGGCCAGCTGGGGCAGCCTGCGCTACCTGCTGGCGATCCCGGTGCCCCGGGCCCGGTTGTTGACGGTGAAACTGGTGGTCGCGCTCGCGTACTCGGGGCTGGCCCTGGTCCTTCTGGCCGGCACCGCGCTGCTGGCCGGCACGCTGCGCTACGGCTGGTCGCCGCTGCGCAGCACGGTCGCCGCCGAGCTGGAACCCACCGAGGGGCTGCTCCGGTTGCTGGCCGTGCTCGGCTACCTGGCGGTCGTCCTGCTGGTGGTGGCCGGGCTGGCGTTCCTGCTGTCGGTGACCACGGACGCCGCGCTGGGCGCGGTGGGCGGCGCGGTGCTGCTCTGGATCCTGTCCAGCATCCTGGACCAGATCACCGCCCTCGGCGCGCTGCGCGACTTCCTGCCCACCCACTTCAGCACCGCCTGGCTGGGGCTGCTCTCCACCCCGGTGCAGACCGACGACGTGGTGCGCGGCAGCATCTCGGCGATCAGCTACGCGACGCTGTTCTGGGGGCTGGCCTTCTGGCGGTTCACCCGCAAGGACATCACGTCATAGCCGGCTGTCGGGCGGGCTGACCGACGACGGCACCGCGCTCGGTGCCGGCGGTGGGGCCGGGCGCGTCGGCACCGGTGTGGACGGGTCGGCCTTCTTCCAGGCGCTGACGCCGATCCGGCCGGTGTTGCCCAGGTCGACGGGCCCGTCCGGGTCGACCTCCGCGGCCGGCTGCCCGGCAGCGGGCGCCACCGTCAGATACTCCCCGTTGGTGGCCACCACGGTCGGATCGGTGACCAGGTTGCGCCAGAGCACCACGGCGGTGGCCCGCTCCCGAGGGGCGAGAGTGACCTTCCGGGGCGGCTGGTCGAAGCCCGAGGTGATCTCCTTGGCGCCGTTGACCACGCGCAGCATGATCGGCTCGCGCTGCTCGTCGAACAGGTGCAGCACCGGGTACCCGTTGAGCTGGTACGGGCGGTCACCGCAGTTGACCAGTTCGAGGCCGAGGGCACGCAGACCCATCGCGGCGTCCGACCCGGTCGACCGGATCTGGATGCCGGACGCCGGACACTCGGCCAGCGGGTCGGGGCTCGTGGACGCTCCGGGCGCGGTGACGCGTCCGGGCGGCGTGCGCGGGCCGTCCCCGGACTGGCCGCGATGATCGGCGGACTGACAGGCGCCGAGCGTGAGCGCCGCCGCGACCGCCGCGACCGTCCGGGTCGCCGTGCCGGCCCGTCGCCGTGTTGCCGTCCTGCGGAAGATCATGAGCCGATCCTCGCGTACGTGGCCGTCCCGCCCGCTGCTGGCTCGGTCGGACCTACTCCTGATGGGCCTTTGGGGCTGAATCGTTTGCGACATCGCTCGATACCGTCGAGCCACCGACAGCGGCACCGCAGCCTCCGTAACCCGGTCATCGGTGAGCAGGTCAGCCGCCGCCAGCGCTCTGGCGGCGTGTCGCAGTCCTCAAGCCATGACTGCGGCGAGCGGTATACCTCAGAGTCATTTTTATGACTCTGAGGTATACCGCTCGGGAGTGACCCTGTGCCCGGCGGAGTCCGGGTCGAGGCGAACCGCGCCGCGGCGCGACGAGGCCGGGATCCCACCCCGTGTTCAGGGCAGCTTCACGGGCTGTACGGGGAGCCGTACAGGCTGTACCGTCACTCCGGGAGCGCTCCCATGGGCACCGCGATCGATGTGAGGTGATCCCTGGCACGGGCTGGCCAGGGCTGTTCCTGTCAATGGAGGTATCCATGAACGTCTCTCGGCTCGGCGGGCCGACCCTGTCCCTGTTCCGCATCGTGACCGGACTGCTGTTCACGTTGCACGGCCTGTCCTCGGTCTTCGGGTTGTTCGGCGGCAACCCGATGACCGGCAAGGCGGTACCGCTCGGCACCTGGCCGGGCTGGTGGGCCGCCCTGATCCAGCTCATCTGCGGCGCGCTCGTGCTGTTCGGCCTCTTCACCCGACCCGCCGCGCTGCTCGCGTCCGGCTCGATGGCGTACGCCTACTTCGTCGTGCACCAGCCGGACGGCCTGCTGCCTCTGCACAACGGTGGTGAGCTGGCAGCGCTCTTCTGCTGGTCGTTCCTGCTGGTCGCCGCACTCGGCTCGGGGCCCTGGGCGCTCGACCCGCTGCTCTTCCGACGTCGCGCCGACGATCCGTCGCCACCGGTGGCCGAGCCCAGCCCGGTATCCGTCTGACCGCACCCGTGCCGCGCGTGGCCGGAGCCTCGACGAGGTGGCTCCGGCGACGCGCCGGCGCCAGCGGGGCGCCGGCGCCAGCGGGGCGCCGGCGAAAGCGGGTGGTGTGGCGTCAGGCCGGCGGGCGGGGGGTGAGAACCGCGTCCAGCAGGCCGGGGTAGAGGTGGTCCAGCTCGTCGCGGCGGAGCCGGACGTAGCGGCTGGTGCCGGCGGCGCGGGTGCGGGTCAGGCCGGCCTCGCGCAGCACCTTGAGGTGGTGGCTGCGGGTCGCCTTGGAGACTCCGAATTCGAAGGTGCCGCAGGCGTGCTCGCCGCCCTCGGCGAGCGCCCGCACGATCTGCAACCGCACGTCGTCGGCGAGTGCGGCCAGCACGGCGGTGACCGGTACGGCGGCCAGGTCGGGTTCGTGCGGCTCCATGTGAGCAGTGTAACCCTTGTTCGACAATCGTCGAACATCCTCCTAGGGTCGGTGTCGTTGGTTCGACGATACTCGAACATAGGAGCTGCCGATGCGATCCCGCGCCGCCGCCTACCCGCTACTGGCTGTGCTCAGCTGGGGAGTGATGTTCCCGATCCTGGCCAGTGCGCTTCCCCGGGTCGATCCGCTCAACCTGACCACCGCGCGCTACCTGCTGGCCGCCGTCATCCTGGTCGGCATCCTGCTGCTCCGCGAGGGCGTCGGCGCGCTGCGGCTCGGCGGCCGGGCGGTCGAGGTGGCGGTGCTCGGCGTGGTCGGCTTCGCCGGCTTCAACGTGCTCACCAACCTGGCGCTGGAGCACGCCGCACCGCAGCAGATCGCCCTCTTCGTGGCGACCACCCCCGTCATCACCCAGCTGGTCCGCTGGGTCCGGGACGGCGTACGGCCGAAGCCGCTCCTGCTGGCCCTCTCGCTGGTCGCGCTCCTCGGCGTCGGGCTGGTGATCACGCGCGGCAGCCTGGCCGGCGTCGGTCAGTTCGGTCTCGGCGGTCTGATGATGATCGGCGCGGTGCTCGGCTGGGGCATCTACACCCACGGCGCCGGCCGGTTCGGCGGTTGGTCTCCGCTGCGGTACACCACCCTCACCGCGCTCGCCGGCACGGCCGCCATGCTCGCCGCGAGCGTGCTCGCCGACGGAATCGGCTGGCAGCACGCTCCGGGCGCCGCCGACCTGGTGGCGGTTGCGCCGCAGCTGGCGTACGTCGTGATCCTGGGCGCCGTGGTCGCGGTGCTGGCCTGGAACACCGGCGTGCAGCGGCTCGGCGCCGCCAACGCCGCGCTGTTCATGAACCTGGTCCCGGTGACCACCTTCGCGGTGCAGATCGCCCGCGGCTACCGGCCGGAGCCGGTCGAGCTGGTCGGTGCCGCGATCACCATCGCCGCCCTGGTCGCCGCGAACCTCGTCACCCGGCCCCGCACCGCCTCCGCGTACCAGGCGAACGCCGTCACCGACCCCGTCGCGGTGATCGACCCCGTCGCGGTGGTGCGCGCCCGCTGACCCACTCACTGGGATCTGCGCTGGAGGCTGCGCCCGGCTTTGCCTAGACTCGACGGCACAACTGAATACCTCATCCAGAGGGGCTGAGGGATACGGCCCGACGACGCCCCGGCAACCACCCCGCGCGCTCACCGCTGAGCGACCCGCGGGGCAGGTGCCAATTCCGTCCCCGCCGCACCGTGCGATGCGGGGAAAGATGAGAGGACCCTCGACATGACGTCGACGCTCGCCGCCTCCGGCATCGACACCTCCGCCAGCCCCGCCCGCGCACTGGTCTGCCGTGCCTGCTCGGCGCGTTACCCGCTCGCCGCCCAGCACGCCTGCTACGAGTGTTTCGGCCCGCTGGAGGTCGACTACGACACGGCCGCCCTGGCCACCGTCACCCGTGCGCAGATCGAGTCCGGCCCGAACAGCATCTGGCGGTACGCCGCGCTGCTGCCCGCCGGTCAGGACCCGGCCACCCGGGTCACCCTCGACCCGGGGCTCACCCCGCTGGTGGCGGCCCCCAACCTCGCCGCCGAGCTGGGCATCACCGCGCCGCTCTGGGTCAAGGACGACAGCGCCAACCCGACCCACTCGTTCAAGGACCGGGTGGTCTCGGTGGCGCTCACCGCCGCGAAGGCGCTCGGCTTCACCCGGTTCGCCTGCGCCTCCACCGGCAATCTGGCCAACTCGGTGGCCGCGCACGCCGCCCGCGCCGGGGTGCCCTCGGTGGTCTTCATCCCCAGCGACCTGGAGCAGGGCAAGGTCATCACCACCGCCGTCTACGGCGGCGAGCTGGTCGCCATCGACGGCTCGTACGACGATGTGAACCGGCTCTGCGGGGAGCTGGTGGAGACCGACGAGTTCGAGGACACGGCGTTCGTCAACGTCAACGTCCGGCCGTACTACGCCGAGGGCTCCAAGACGCTCGGCTACGAGGTGGCCGAGCAGCTCGGCTGGCGGATCCCGGCCCAGGTGGTCATCCCGATGGCCAGCGGCGAGCTGCTGACCAAGATCGACAAGGCGTTCTCCGAACTGGTCGAGATCGGTCTGGTCGAGGCGCCGGCCGGCGGTTGGAAGGTCTTCGGCGCCCAGTCTGCCGGCTGCAACCCGATCGCCACCGCCCTGCACGCCGACACCGACACGATCACCCCGGTCAAGCCCACCGGCATCGCCAAGTCGCTCAACATCGGCGACCCGGCCGCCGGCCTCTACGCCTTGGAGGCGGTCCGCCGCACCGACGGCTGGATGGAGTACGCCGACGACGACGAGATCCGCGCCGGCATCCGACAGTTGGCGCGTACCACCGGGGTCTTCGCGGAAACCGCCGGTGGGGTGACCGTGGCGGTGCTGCGCAAGCTGGTCGAGTCCGGTCGGCTCGACCCGACGGCGGAAACCGTCGTCTTCAACACCGGGGAGGGCCTGAAGACCATCGACGCGGTGGCCCACCAGGTCGGTCCGACCCACCACATCAAGCCTTCCCTCCGCGCCGCCCGGGACGCCGGCCTGCTCGGCTGACGTCATCCGCACCGGCTATGTGCGGGCGTGATCGACTCCGTGTCGCCGACCTGGCGGTATCAGGCGACCTGGAAGCCGCAACATCGGCGACACGGAGTGGATCACGCGCTGGGGCTTGCGTGGTTCGGGCGGTTGCGTCCGGTGAGTGGGGGATGGTGGATCGCCCGGATGGGGGACCGGGCCGATCCGCCGGGTAACTGGGTTTTAGCTGTGAGTGTGGAAAACCCGCCGCTCTGGACTTGACGGCAGGAACCGGACGGCGCAAGATGCTCCGTGCGGGAGGGCATTTCGCCGGAGACTTTTGAAGTTCTTGCGACCCAACGCCGGAGGCGTTGTGCGAGTGTCCCTCCCGACCACGTCCGATCAGGCCAGCGAAAATTCGCTGGCCTGATCGCTTTTCCGGGGTGCACGCTCAGCGGCATGACCATCACCATCGCGTCGTTCGACGGCGCCGACCGCGTTGCGGTCGACGAGGCGTACCGGATCGGCGCGGCGGCCAACGAGGTCGACCTGCCGGACTTCCCGCCCTTCTGCCGGCAACGGTTCGACGCGCTGTTCCACACGCCGATGCCCGGTACCGAATCGCTCTGGGCGCTGGCCCGGCTGGACGGCGCTCCGGCCGGCTACCTCCAGCTGGACCTGCCGCAGCTCGACAACACCGACAACGCCACCGCCGAGCTGACGGTGCATCCCGCGCTGCGGCGCCGAGGCGTCGGTCGCGCACTGCACGAGTACGGGGTACGCCTGCTCCGCGAGCACGGCCGCAAGCGGGTCGTCGCGATGACCGTCTCGGCGCTGCCCGACGGGCCGCCGCGATCAGCGGCGGGAGACGCGTTCGCCGCCGCGACCGGAGCCCAGCCCGCGTTGGCCGAGGTGCGTCGCCGCCTCGACGTCGGCGAGATCGACCGGATCGCCCTGCGCGCGGCGCTCGCCGAGGCCCGGCCGCGGGCGGAGGGCTATCGATCCGTCTGCTGGCAGGGCTCCACCCCGCAGGAGTACGTGGCGGACATCGCCTACCTGGACGGCCGGCTGCTCATGGATGCCCCCATGGGTGACGTGCAGTGGGAACCGGAGCAGGTGGACGCCGAGCGCATCCGTGGCAACGAGCGGGCCCTGGACGCCCGCGGTCGGCGGCGCTACCACCTCGGGATGCGGCACGAGGCGTCCGGTCGGCTGGCCGCCTGGACCCTGCTGGATGTGAGCGCGTCCGCCGACTGGCACGCCTTCCAGCAGATCACCATCGTCGACCCGGCCCACCGTGGGCACCGGCTCGGCCTCATCGCCAAGGCGGAGAACCTGCACCACCTGCTCACGCACGAGCCGGCGGTACGCGTGATCGACACCTTCAACGCGGCCAGCAACAGCTACATGGTGGCGATCAACGACCGGCTCGGGTTCCGCCCGGTGGACTCCTGGACCGACTGGCAGCTCACCCTCTGATCCGCACGGTCAGCCGTCCGGCCGGTCCAACTGTCCGCCCAGCTCGCGGACAGCAGAGTGGAAGTCCTCGTCGGGGGTGAAACCATGCCCCTGCACGGAGGGCGGCACGGTGTCGGTCGGCGGGATGAGCAACCCCTTGGGATCGCGTACCCGCCGGTCGACCCGCGCCGCCGGATCGTCGGGCAGGGCCGGCGTCGGAGCGAACACCGGCCCGGCCACCGGGTCGGTGTACCGCCAGAGGTTGATCCACCGCCACGACAACTGGTCGCCCAGCTTCCGCAACACCTCGTCGTTGACGTACGCCGGAAAGACCCGGCGGTACCGACTCCCCAGGGGAGAGCCGTAGGTGAGCAGGGCGACCCGCCGCCGGCACTCGTCCGGGAGTTGGAGCACGGTCACGGCGATCAGCACGCTGCCGTGGCTCTGGCCGGACAGCACCACACCGTGCCCGTCGGCGGTGAGCTGCCTGACACGGCGGGTCAGCTCCGGAACCGCCCGCTCGACGTAGCAGGGCGGGGCGAGCGGATGCGCGGCGCGCGGCCAGAAGGTGGCCAACTCCCAGAGCACCCCGACCAGCCGGATCGCGCCGGACCGGTAGGCGAACAGTCCCATCCCGGCGAGGACCAGGGCGAACAGGCCGATCAGCAGGGCACCCAGGTCGGTCACGAAGACCACCGGGCGGGCCAGCGGCTCGTCACCGAGCGAGAGAGCGAGCGCACCCGGCCCGAGGCCGGTCACCGACAGTCCGGCCGCCGCCAGGGTGAGCACCGCCAGCACGCCGTACGCGGAGGACAACAGCGGCCCGAGTCGATCCGCCAGCCGGGCGTGCACGATCGCGTCCCGGACGGCTCGGGTCCGTTCCGGTGGCACCCGGGACGCTTCCGGGTAGTCCCGGCGGACCAGATCCTCGGCCGCCCGGCGGCGGCGGCCCCGGCCGAGCCGGGGGGCGAGCAGCGCCGCCACGATCACCACGACCACCGCCAGGGAGAAGCCCAGGGTGACCCAGCGGTAGGCGATCGGCGGCGCCAGCGGTGGCGCGTCGGGGGGCAGCGGCCGGGCCGGCGTCGGGCTGGAACCGCGGTCCAGGTACTCGGCGAGCCCGTAGGTCAGGCCCGAGGAGTACGCGACGCCCAGCCCGATCGCGACGGAGATCAGCACGGGCGCCCCGACCCCGGTGAGCAGGAAACGCGGCCGTGGTAGGTGACGGCGCTGCACCAGGACCATCAGGCCCAACACCGCGAGCAGAACCATCTGCCCGGCGAACAGCCCGGCCACCACCACGCCGTACCCGGGCAGCGTCCCCTCGGCCGACCACGGCGGCCGGGGCGTCAGCGCGTACCCCAGGGTCAGCGCGGTGAGCGCGACCGCCGCCCACCGGATTGTCGACACGCTGAGCTGATCCTGCTCGCCGTGCCGCTCGATTCGTGGCCGACAGAGCAGCACCACCGCGCCGCCGAGCAGCAGCACGTCCGCGGCCAGCAGCAGCCAACCGGGCAGGGCGGCGTCGTGCGGGGCCAGCGCCAGCAGCAGCGTGACGTTGAGCGTCCCGAGCGCCGCCGCGACGTGGACCGAGCGCAGCCGGCGCAGCAGGGAGCGGGTGTCCCAGAAGGCGGGCGTGTCGAGCCGGTCCGCGCCCACCCCCGGCGTCCGGGCGCTGTCCTCGGGAAGCTGCCAGGTCCGGGCGCCGAGCCGCCAGACCACGGCGATCGCGATGACCGGCAGCACGGCCAGCAACGCGAGGCGCTGACCCGGCGGCACGCCACCCAGCCAGGAGATCTCCCGGCGCCCGTCCAGGCACCTGGGGTAGGCCGCGCACTGCCAGGCGATCAGGTCGAGGGACACCCCGACGGTGGACAGCACGTACATCGCGGTCATCGTCGCGGCCAGCAGGCGGCACACCGCTCGCGCGGCGGCGCCGCTCCGGCCGGGGACCGGCAGCATCCAGACCGCGATGTTGCTGAGCATGAACGGCAGCAGCAGGACCAGGGAGAAGGTCCGCCGCGCGGTGCCACCGGTCAGCCTGCTCCAGCGGTACGCCTCCAGCGTCGCCCCGTCCGGCTCCGCCGGGTCGCCGAAGCCGGGCCGGGGTCGGTAGAAACCCGCGTCGTCGTCCCCCGCGACCCGTACCACGATGGGCCGGTCGAGGATCGTCTCCGGACCCTTGTCGGCCACCCCGTGCACCCGGATCTCGGTGATCCCCACCCGTCACCCTTTCCCCTGGCCGGAGCCCGGCGGGTACCCGCTGCCGCCGGGACCAATCCCGGCCCTTCCGCCGGCCTGCTGCGCTGTCGGGCATTGGCGCTTCTGCTCCCCGACGCGGCTGCGGCATGATGGCGGGCATGACGGAGACCCCGCATCCCCTGTACGACAGGCACGCCGACACCCTCAACCGTGCGCTGACCGCGATCACGGAGCGGGGCTACTGGTCCGCCTATCCCGAATCCCCCAGCCCCCGGGTGCACGGCGAAACCGCCGCCGCCGACGGTAAGGCCGCCTTCGAGGCGTACCTCGGTGGCGACTTCCCCCTCGACCAGCCGGGCACCGGCGACCGGGTCGCCACCGAGGCGAGCCCGTTCGGCGTGGAGCTGGCGGTGCGCTACCCGCATGCCGGCCCCGACGAGCTGGTCCGCGCCGCCACCGCCGCGCTGCCGGCGTGGCGCGACGCCGGCCCGCAGGCCCGGGTGGGCGTCTGCCTGGAGATCCTCGACCGGCTGCACAAGCACATCTTCGAGCTGGCCAACGCGGTGCAGTTCACCAGCGGGCAGGCGTTCGTGATGGCCTTCCAGGCCGGCGGCGCGCACGCGCTGGACCGGGCGCTGGAGGCGCTGGCGTACGCGTACGCCGAGATGACCCGGCACCCGGGCACCGCCGGCTGGGAGAAGGCCGCCGGCAAGGGCGACCCGTTGCGGATGACCAAGACGTTCCACGTGGTGCCGCGCGGGGTGGCGCTGGTGATCGGCTGCAACACGTTCCCGACCTGGAACTCGTACCCGGGGCTGTTCGCCTCGCTGGTCACCGGCAACCCGGTGATCGTCAAGCCGCACCCGCGCGCGGTGCTGCCGCTGGCCATCACGGTGAAGTACGCCCGGGAGGTGCTCGCCGAGGCGGGCTTCGACCCGAACCTGATCATGCTGGCTGCCGAGGCGCCCGGCGAGAAGCTCGCCAGCGACCTGGCCCTGCACCGGTCCGTGAAGATCGTCGACTTCACCGGCTCCACCGAGTACGGCGACTGGCTGGAGACGCACGCCCGACAGGCGGCGGTCTACACCGAGAAGGCCGGGCTGAACACGGTGGTCATCGACTCCACCGACGACTTCGCCGGCATGTGCCGCAACCTCGGCTTCACGCTGACCCTCTACAGCGGCCAGATGTGCACCACCTCACAGAACATCCTCATCCCGGCCGGCGGCATCGAGACCGACCAGGGGCACAAGAGCTTCGACGAGGTGGCCGGCGGGATCGCCGCGGCGGTCGGCAAGCTGACCGCCGACCCGGCCCGGGGCGTGGAGCTGACCGGCGCCATCGTCAACGACGGGGTGCTGGAGCGCCTGGCCGAGGTGACCAAGGTCGGCGAGCCGGTGCTGGAGTCCAGGGCCGTGGCGCACCCGGCGTACGCCGACGCGGTGGTGCGTACCCCGACGATCGTGAAGCTCGCCGCGGACGACGCGGAGACCTACGGCCGGGAGTGGTTCGGGCCGATCTCGTTCGCGATCGCCACCGAGTCGACCGCGCACAGCCTCGACCTGCTGCGCCGGACGGTCGGCGAGAAGGGCGCGCTGACCGCGGGGGTCTACTCGACCGACGAGGCGGTGCTGGACGCGACCGAGGCGGTGGCGGTCGAGGTCGGGGTGCACCTGTCCTGCAACCTCACCGGCGGGGTCTTCGTGAACCAGTCGGCGGCCTTCTCCGACTTCCACGGCAGCGGCGCCAACGCGGCGGCCAACTCGGCGCTGACGGACGGGGCGTACGTGGCGAACCGGTTCCGGATCGTGCAGTCGCGGCGGCATGTCTGATCTCTAGTTGCGGTCTCTGGTTGCGGTTGGGGTTTCCGGGGCGCGCTGGTCGGGAGGCCGCCGGACCGTGGGTGGGCGCATCACCGGGGTCTTGCCTATGGGAGGTCAGGCTTTGCGGCGCATCTGGAGTTCGGTGAGTGCGGGGATGGTGGGGTGCGGGACGCGCACGCCGGTGTCGACGAAGCCGATTCGCTGGTACGCCCGGTAGGCCCGGTCGTTGCCGACCACCACCTCCAGCATCAGCTCGGGTCGCCCGCACGCCCGTGACCAGGCAGCCACCGCGTCGACCAGTTCCGCGAGCAGCCCGGTGCCCCGCCAGGCGGGGGTGATGTAGACCGCGTAGATGACGGTGAGACCGGATTCGGTCGGGGTGACCGTGCCCCCGGCGTGCCCGACCAGCCGGCCGCCCGGGTCCGCGACGAACTGCGCGGTGTCGGATCCGACCGCGGTGTACGCGATCCGGGCGGCGTAGTCGGCGTGCGGTCGGGCCGCCGCGTCGGCCACGGTCTCCAGGAAGGCCAGCGGCGCGTCAGCGAGCATTTCCAGGCGCAGCGCCCGCATCCGTGCGGCGTCCTCCGGCCGGACCCGGCGAATCTCCGCCTGCGATCGGGCGGCCCCGCGCGGATCGGTCTTCATGCCCGCATGCCTACCACAGCGGCGGACGGCGACTCGGACCGCGCGGTCACCCCCGACCGGGACAATCATCGGCGTGAATCGGGGTGATCGGAAACCGGGTCGACCGGCGCCGCCTGGAATGGCCACGGCGCGTTCGGAATATGCCCGATTTGCGGTCGTGCGCGGCCGTCACTCCTCGTGTAGCGTGCGATTTCGGTCACCCGTTTCAGCGGCCGTCATCGATCGCCGGAGCGGTGGCCCGGAGGCGCCCGGCCGTGCCGCGCGCCAGGGCAGGCAACGCTGCGCAGAGTGAGGAAGTGCACCGTGGCACAGGGCACCGTTAAGTGGTTCAACTCGGAAAAGGGCTACGGCTTCATCGCCGTCGACGGCGGTCAGGACGTCTTCGTCCACTTCTCGGCGATCGAGATGGACGGCTACAAGGCTCTGGACGACGGCCAGCGGGTGGAGTTCGAAGTCGCCCAGGGACAGAAGGGCCCGCAGGCGGAGCGGGTGCGCGTCATCGCCTGAGTGGGTCGACGCCAGCGGGGCCCTGAGGGCCGGGGCTGCGTCACGCGGCCGCACCCTGGAAGATCGTGAACCATTCCAGCCGTCGCTGAGGAGGGTTCATGTCCGACCAGCCGCCCCCGGCCGTCCCACCCCCGGGTCAGCCCGACC
>NZ_RCVI01000211.1:0-14266 GCF_003667455.1 Micromonospora sp. CV4
GAAGGCTACTGGGCTGCGGAGGCCGTCGCGGCCTACGGCGCGGATGCCGAAGAAGACGTTGTCCTTGGACAGGTCGATGCTGACCTGGGTGACGTCGCCGACCGGGATCACCCGCTGCCACTCGGCGGCGGTGGTCTCGCGCCACAGCACCTCGTAGCCGGCCAGGTCCGGCTCGGTGCCGCGCTGCCAGCGCAGCGTGGTGTTGTTGGTCAGGTCGGTGGTCACGATGATGGCGCCCTTGGGCGTGCCGGGCGCCTGGGCCAGCGACCACAGCGCCGCGCCGTTGACCCGGGCCACCCGGGCGATGTACGCGAAGTCGCAGAACTCCGGCAGGTCACCGAACTGCTGCCCGTCCTCCACCCGGATGTCCTGGTGCTGGTGGGCGAAGTCCTCGTTCGGCTCGGTGAACCGCGCCGCCGGCCAGCCCTCCCGCAGGAACGAGATGTGGTCGCTGCCGCGCAGGTAGCGGTCCCGCCGGTAGATGACCCGCACCCGCATCCCGGTGGCGTCGTTCTCCGCCACGTCCCGCACGAACCGGGCGAGCTGCCGCGACGACGAGTCGTTCTCGCCGCCGACGGACTGCCGCGTGCTCGCCTCCGCCGGGGTCTCCGCCGTCGGCACGCCCTCGGCGAACAGTCGCACCGCGTACGGGTCGCGGGTGCCGTCGTCGGCCGTGCTGCTGCCGACGATGTCGTCGCTGAACATGCCCTGGACGTCCGCGCCGGCCGCCTTGAGCTGCTGAGCCAGGTACGCCGAGCCGTACAGCCCCTGCTCCTCGGCGGCGACCGCGGCGAAGACGACGGTGGCGGCGGTGGGGCGGGTGGCCATCAGCCGGGCCAGCTCCATGACCACGGCCACCCCCGAGGCGTCGTCGTCGGCGCCGGGCGAGTCGCTGACCGCGTCCATCACGTCGGAGACCCGGGAGTCGTAGTGGCCGGTCACCACGTAGGTGCGGTTCGGCGAGGTCGTTCCGCGCAGGGTGGCCACCACGTTGGTGATCCGGGTCGCGGTGGGGATCCGCGACGCCGGCTGCTGGATGTACGACTGGAGCTCCACGGTCATCCGGCCACCGGAGGTCGCCGCGTACTCCTGGAGGCGGGCGAAGATCCAGTCGCGGGCGGCGCCGATGCCCCGCTGCGGGTCGTCCTGGCTGGAGAGGGTGTGCCGGGTGCCGAACGCGGCCAGCCGTCGGACGATCGCCTCGATCCGCCGCCGATCGACCTGGCGGAGCAGGTCGCGCAGTTCATGGTCGGGGCGCTGCGGGCGCAGCGGGCGGCCCGGGCCGGACGGTGCGGAGTCGGCGGTGGCCGGCGCGGCGAGCGCGGGCACCGCCACGGTGGCGGCGGTCGCCGCGGTGGCGGCGGCCGATGCGGACAGGAAGGTGCGGCGAGTGGACCTCGTGGGTCGGTCGCCGGTGTCGTCAGATCCCATTCCGGCATCCTCCCCATCGATGGTGGTCCCTGTCCATATCACCGGACGTGGATGTTCCGTGGCTTTCACCCGGACCGGGTGATGACACCCGGTGTCCACCCTTCCTACGGTGGGTGGCATGGCTGCCGTGCGCGCGACCCCTGCCGACCCCACCCCCGGCCTGCTCGAGGGGGCCGGGACCGGTGATCAACGGGCGATACCGCCCGAGCTGGGGCCCGACTCGCTCGCCGTGCTCAGCGGACCCACGTTCATGTACTCCAACCCCTCCGGCGACGTGCCGCCGGGCAGCATCGGCGGGCTCGTCCACCTGGACACCAGACTGGTCAGCGGCTGGACGTTGACCATCAACGGCGGTGAGCTGCTGGTGCTGCGCGCCGCGACCATCGACCACTACTCCGCGCAGTACGTGCTCACCAACTCCGAGCTGCCCGGGCTGCCTCCGAACAGCCTGGGCGTCCGGCGGCTCCGCTACGTCGGTGACGGCTTCCACGAGCGGCTGGAGCTGGTGTCGTTTCGGCCGGAGCCGGTCCGCGTGGAGCTGCGGCTGGCCGTCGACGTCGACTTCGCCGACCTGTTCGAGGTCAAGTCGGTGGTCCGGGACCGGTCCGCGGAGATCACCCGGAACCACGCCGCCGACGGCTCCGAGCTGTGCTTC
Organism: Micromonospora sp. CV4; assembly: GCF_003667455.1. NCBI lineage: Bacteria > Bacillati > Actinomycetota > Actinomycetes > Micromonosporales > Micromonosporaceae > Micromonospora > Micromonospora sp. CV4. Next base: position 2,087 of record NZ_RCVI01000211.1, read on the forward strand.
TCCTACCAGCACGGGGACTTCTCGGCGCAGACCCGGGTCTGCTGCTCGATTCCGGCGGACCGTGTCGAGGGCGACGAGCTGGTGTGGGAGCTGGACCTGAGCCGTGGCGAGGGGTGGAAGGTGGACCTGCACGTGCCACTGCCGTACGGCATGGGGGTGGTCGAGCCGGTCCGCGGCGACATCGGCGACGTCGTCCACCGCCGCGCCAACGACCCGCTGCGGCGTTGGACCGAGGACCGGGCCGTGCTGCGCAGCGACAACCAGGCGCTGGAGCGCACCGTGCGCCAGTCTCGTGACGACCTGTCCGCGCTGCGGCTGGACCTGGAGGTCAAGGGCCAGCGGATCATGCTGCCCGGTGCGGGGCTGCCCTGGTTCCTCACCGTCTTCGGCCGGGACACGTTGATCAGCGCGTACCAGACGCTGGTCGCCGGACCGGCGCTGGCCAAGGGAACGCTGCTGGCGCTGGCCCGGCTTCAGGGCGACACGTGCGACGACTTCACCGACGAGGAGCCCGGCAAGATTCTGCACGAGGTGCGCAGCGGCGAGTTGACCCGCACCGGCGCCAAGCCGTACGGCCCGTACTACGGCACCGCCGACGCCACCCAGCTCTGGTTGATCCTGCTCTCCGAGTACTGGCGCTGGACCGGCGACGACGAGACCGTCCAGCGCCTGCGGGACAACGCACTGGCCGCGTTGGGCTGGATCGACGAGTACGGCGACCGCGACGGCGACGGCTACGTCGAGTACGCCACCCGCTCGCCCGAGGGGCTGGGCAACCAGTGCTGGCGGGACTCCCCGGACGGTGTCTGCTTCGCCGACGGCCGCATCCCGGTGCTCCCGCTGGCCACCTGCGACCTCCAGGGCTACACCTACGACTCGAAGCTGCGGATGGCCGAGTTGTTCGACGGGCCGTTGGACAACCCGGCCCTGGCACAACGGCTGCGCGACGAGGCCGGCACCCTGTACGAGCGGTTCAACCGGGACTTCTGGATCGAGGAGCGGGGCGGTTACTACGCGGTCGCCCTGGACGGCGACAAGAACCAGGTCGATTCCAAGACCTCCAACATGGGTCACCTGCTGTGGAGCGGGATCGTGCCACCCGAGCGGGCCGACGCCGTGGTGCGCCAGCTCATGTCGCCGGACATGTTCTCCGGTTGGGGCATCCGCACGCTCTCCCGGGAGGAGAACCTCTACAACGCCCTCGGCTACCACCTCGGCACGGTCTGGCCGCACGACAACTCGATCGCCGTGCTCGGCCTGGCACGCTACGGCTATCGGGCGGAGGCGAACCGGATCAGCCTGGCGATGTTCGACGCGGCCGAGCAGTTCGGTCACCGGCTGCCGGAGGCGCTCAGCGGCTATGAGCGGGACCGGCTGCTGTTCGCCGTGCCGTACCCGACCGCGTGCAGCCCGCAGGCCTGGGCGGCGGGCGCTCCGCTGGCACTGGTCCGGGCCATGCTCGGCGTGAACCCGCAGCAGGGACGGCTATTGCTCGACCCGGACATCCCGGCCGAACTGGGCCGGGTCACCGCCGATCGGGTGCGGGCCTTCGGCCGGGAGTGGGGGGTGGAGGCGGTGGGCACCAGCGGGCACGTTTGGCTCCAGCCGAGCTGAGGACGGCCCGACGGGCAGCCGCGTTCGACGTTTGTCCCGGGCTTCGGCGGGAAACGGGCCGCAATGACGAAACCTCGTGTGGTGATCGTGGGGGCCGGGTTCGCCGGTTACCACGCGGCGAAGACGTTGAGCCGCCTCGCCCGGGACCGGGCCGAGATCGTGCTGCTGAACTCCACCGACTACTTCCTCTACCTGCCGTTGCTGCCCGAGGTGGCCGCCGGTGTGGTCGAGCCCAAGCGGATCGCGGTGCCGCTGACCGGGACGCTCAAGGGTGTGCGGGTCGTGATCGGCGAGGCGGACCACGTGGACCTGCAGAACCGCTGGGTGGGCTTCACGCAGCCGGAGGGGGACCAGAACCGGCTGGCGTACGACCGGCTCGTGCTCGCCGTGGGCAGCGTCAACAAGCTGCTGCCCATCCCCGGGGTGACCGAGTACGCGCACGGCTTCCGTGGCCTGCCCGAGGCGGTCTTCCTGCACGACCACGTGATCCGCCAGATCGAGTTGGCCGAACAGGCCGAGGACCCGGCCGAGCAGCGGGCCCGGTCCACCTTCGTGGTGGTCGGCGCGGGCTACACCGGCACCGAGGTCGCCGCGCACGGGCAGCTGTTCACCGACGCGTTGCAGGCCCAGCGGCCCCGGCTCACGGTCCGTCCCCGCTGGATGCTGCTCGACATCGCCCCCCGGGTGCTGCCGGAGCTGGACAAGCGGATGTCGCAGACCGCGCACAAGGTGCTCGACCGGCGCGGGGTGGACGTGCGGATGGGCACCTCGGTGGCCGAGGCGACCGCCGACGGGGTGAAGCTCACCGACGGCGAGTACGTGCCGACCTGCACCCTGGTCTGGTGTGTGGGGGTGCGCCCCGACCCGTTCGTCAGCGAGCTGGGCCTGCGGACCGAGAAGGGCCGCCTGGTGGTCGACGAGTTCCTCACCGTCCCCGGCTATCCCGAGGTGTACGCCTGCGGCGACGCCGCGGCGGTGCCCGACCTGACCCGCCCCGGCCAGGTCTGCACGATGACCGCCCAGCACGCCCAGCGGCAGGGCAAGCGCGTGGCGCACAACATCGCCGCGTCGTACGGGTTCGGTCAGCGCAAGCCGTACAAGCACCACGATCTGGGCTGGGTGGTCGACCTGGGCGGCAAGGCCGCGGCGGCGAACCCGTTGCACGTGCCGTTGGCCGGGCTGCCCGCGAAGGCGGTCACCCGCGCGTACCACCTGATGGCGATGCCCGGTAACCGGACGCGGGTCAGCGCCGACTGGGCGCTGGACGCCACGCTGACCCGGCCGGCGGTCCAGCTCGGCCTGGTCCCGGCGAACGCGGTCCCGCTGGAGAGCACCTCACCCGAGGTCGCGGCCCGGTCCCGCTGACGCCGGCGGGTCGGGGCGCAGCCGGGCCGGGCCGTACTCGCGCAGCAGGGTCTGGACGATGCCGGCGGCGGGGATGGCCAGCAGGGCGCCGAGCAGGCCGGCCAGCTCCGCCGCGAGGAGCACGCTGACCAGCACGGTCAGCGGGTTCAGCCGGACCGCGCGGGCCAGGATGAGCGGCTGGAGCAGATGGTTCTCCACCTGCTGATAGACCACGAAGAAGACGAGCACCACCACGCCGGCGGTGGGGGAGTGCAGGAAACCGGCCCCGGCCGCTATCACCGCTCCCAACGTCGCCCCGACCAGCGGTATCAGGTCGGCGACCGCCACCAGCAGGGCGATCACGGCGGCGAACGGCACCCCGGTGAGAGCGAGCACCACGAAGGTCAACACACCGCAGATCACGCTGATCACCAGGTTGCCGGTGAGGTAGCCGGTGACGGCCCGCGACACCTCGCGGCCCACCCGGCGCAACCGCTCGCGCTGGCCGTCCCCGGCCGCCGCGAGCACGCGGCTGGTGATCCGCGGCGCCTCCAGCACCATGAGGTACGCCAGCACGATGACCGTGACCAGCCCGGCGACCGTCTCCACGACGCCGCGCAGCACGCCGACCGCCGGCTCGCGCAGCCGGGTGCCGAAGGTACGGAGCTGTTCGGAATGTTCGGACACGTACCGCCGGGCGCCGGTGCGCTCCACCAGGTTCCCCAGCGGGCCCCGGCCGGCGCGCGCGTCGCGCAGCAGCTCCGGCGCCCGCTCGGCGAACCGGCCCAGCTCGCTGATCAGCGGTGTCAGGATGACCGCGGCCAGGATCGCCAGCACCACGAATGCGGCGAGGAACACCAGCAGCGTGGCCAACGCCCGCCGCCGCACGAACCGGCGTTGGAGCCGGTCCACCAGCGGCTTGAGCGCGACGGCGAAGAAGGCGGCCACCACGGCCCAGACCAGCACCCGGCGGGTCGCGTACACGAAGGCCAGCGCGAACGCGGTCGCCAGCACCAGACCGATCACGATCAGCGTCCGGCGTGCGGTCGCCCGCGTGTCGGCGTTGCTCATCCGGCGCGGCTTCCCCACGGTCACCTCCGGAAACCCGCGCACGCATTGGATCACCCGGTGGTGTGCGGGTCGGCCCAGCGTCAGGGGATCATTTCGGTGCGGGGTTGTCGGCGTCCGCGACCGGTCGGGCGCCGGCGACGAAACCGTCCAGCGCGGCGGCGTGCAGCAGACCGCCGGGCACCGGGTCGCGCAGGGCGGCCACTGCCAGCCGGCCGACCGGCAGCCCGCCGGGCCGGGGTGTCGCGGCGAGCACCAGGTTGCCGTAGCGCCGGCCGCGCAGCATCCGCCGGTCGCCGAGCACGCACACGTCGCCGAAGACCGCCCGCAGCGTCGCCACCTGTACGCGGGTGCCGACCAGTGGCGGCAGGTCGGTGACGTTGACCAGGTACAGCCCGTCCGGGCGCAGGGTGCGGGCCACCTCGGCGGCGAACTCCACGGTCCGCACGTGTCGTGGCATCCGGGCCGCCCGGTAGATGTCGGCGACCACCAGGTCGTACCGGCCGGGCGGGCTGGCGACGACCGCCTCCCGGGCGTCGGCGACCTCCACCTCCACGTCGGGCGGCAGCGCTGGCAGCTCCCGGGCGACCAGTTCGACCACCGCCGGGTCCCGCTCGATGACGCGCTGCGCAGAGCCGGGCCGGGTGGCGGCCAGCCAACGGGGCAGCGTCAGCGCGCCGCCGCCCAGGTGCAGCACGTTCAGCGGGTCGCCCGCCGGGGCTGCGAGGTCCACGGCTGAGGCGATCCGCCGGACGTACTCGAAGTGCAGGTGCCGAGGATCCTCGACGTCCACGTACGACTGCTCGACGCCGCCGGAGAGCAGCATCCGCCCGGTCCGGCGAACCGGATCGGCGACCAGTTCCAGCCGGTCGGCGGCGCGCTTCATGTCCGGCACGCTAACTGAGCGGCCGGAGCACGCCGCCCGTGGCCCGGCGAGCCGGGCCGGCCCCGGCCAGGCGCGCGACGCCGGCCCGGCCGACTCGGCACCAGCGGGCGGGCCGGCGGCGCGAGGTGCCCCCACGTCCGCCGGCCCGCGTGCGCGCCGCTGTGCCGGTCAGCCGCCGGCCATCCCGGCGCCCACCTCGTCGATCGCGTCGTCGATCCGGTGGGCGAGGTCCACGTCGAGCGCGGTCACCCCGTCCGCCTGGTTGGTCCGCACGGTCAGCACCGCGGCCGTGCCTCCGGGGCGCCCGATGCTCGGCGCGCGTCCGGTCTCCTCGCGCAGCTGGTCGAGCCGGTCGAGCACCCGGTCCAGGTTGTCCGGCGGCAGGGCGACCACCCGGTACAGGGCGTCGCTGTCGCCGGCCCAGTACGGCAGGTCGTCCAGCGCCGCCCGCAGCTCGGCCGCGTCCAGGGTGGGTGTGGTGGTGGAGGCGCCGATGAGGCCACCACCGGCCTCGGGCGGGTTCAACAGGTCCCGCAGGCCGTCGGGCACGTGCAGCGACTCGACCAGGTCGCCGTCCTGCGCGGCGAGCGCGGCGAGCGTCGCCTCCGCCTGGTAGCGGGCCTGCTCCGGGGTACGGCCGCTGATCCGGCCCACCTCGGCCAGGAAGCCGGGCAGGTCGCGGTGTCGCTCGACGCCGTCGACGGGCAGCACGTCGTGCAGTGAGGTCGGCACCGCCGTGAGCAGCCGCTGCCGTTCCGCGGCCTCCAGTGCGAAGGCGAGGACCAGCACGGTCGCCTCGGTGCCGACCTTGGCCGTCTTGAAGTCGACCCCGGCCCGACGCCGGACCTCATCGACCAGCTCGTGATAGCCCAGGGTGCTGGTGCCCGCCGCGCCGACCGGTGGGGACGGCTGCGGCCGGGGATTGTCCGGCACGCCGAGCGGCGGCGGAGCCGGTCCACCGCGCGTGCTGTCCTGTTTCCGGTGTCCGGCCGCGGCCGGTCCGGCCCGCTTGCCCTGATCGAGGCTCGTGAGCTGCTTGGACGCGCTCAGGCTGGCACCGAACTCACTGGGCTGACGACCCTGTTCGCGGGCCTGCCGGGCCATCGCCCGGCGCCGCTGGTTGTCGCCCTCCATCTGCTTGCGCATGGTGACACCCCTTCCGCTGGGGATCGTGCCTGCGTCCGTCGCCTTCCCGCCGTCCCGGGCACCGAAACGAACGCTGCCGGGACGGGCCGGCCGGGCATCGCCGGGCTTCATCCGGGGCGGGTGATGGGCGCTCACCCGCCCGGCCCGCAGGATCAGTTCAGGACCGGAGTTCTTCCGAGGTACGCGGAAGGAAGGTCGTCATGAAACAGATCGTCGAGATCGTCCCCGCCCGACCCGGTTGGTACGCCCGCTGGCAGCTCACGCCCGACGCCACCCGGTGTTACGCGGTGAGCCTGTGGGCGCTGCTGGAGGAGGCCGACGGGACCGGCCGCGAAGTGGTCGGCATGGACTGCATCGGCCAGTGGCCGGGCGCGGACGACAACGAGTCCGGTGGGGATTTCGTCCGCTATCTGTACCAGACGCCCGATTCGGGGACCCCCGAGGACGCCGACCCCGCGCCGCCCGGCGAGCTTCGCGAGAGCGGCCCCCGGCTCCAGCCGATGACCGCGCCCTAGACATTCCTCCGGCCCCCGACCCCAGGTCCCAGGGTCGGGGGCCACCCCCCTTTCCGGGGGCGGCCCGCTGTGCGCCGATCAGCCGATCGCGCGCAGGTCGTCCTCGGCGTGTTCCACGGTCAGCAGCTCAGTCAGCCCGGTGCGGTCCAGCAGCCGTTGGAGCTGCGGGCTGACCCCGGTCAGCCGGATCGTCCCGGCGGCGCGGCGCACCATGAGCAGGGCGCTGAGCCCGGACGAGTCGCAGAGGCCCACGCCGGCCAGGTCGACCGTCAACTGCTGGTGGTCGCCGCCGCGCAGCTCGGCCGCCACCGCGACCAGGTCGGGCGCGCTGTCGTAGTCGAGGTCGCCGGCCAGCCGCAGCCGAACGTGTCCGCCATCGAGCCGGCTCACCTCGATGGTCAACAGCTGTGGGGCCATCCCGTTATGTTCGCAGCAGACGGACCGAACGCAAATCCAGGGGGTCGGAACGCGCCGGTCGGTGGGCCGACGACCGGGCCTCCCAACTGCCGTGAGGTGCCGCTTCCGGCCGCCCGGCGTAGGGTGGCGGAACAGTACTGACCACGGACGCCGGTTCCGGTGCGGGTCGCGGACGACAAGGAGTGAGGCTCAGCTGGTGACTGCTGCCGACGTCAGGGACTTCGACCCGGGCGACGGACGGATCTCCACGCCGAGTACCAGACGGGCCCCGGCGTGGTCCGCCGCCGCGCCGGTCCGGCCGACGGCCGCCCTGCCGCCGCTGGCCCCCGACCGCGGTCAGGTCCCGCCCGACTGGTCCGAGGTCGTCGAGCACTTCCGTGAGGGTCTGGTCGTCTGCGACGCCGACGGTGTCGTGCGGCACATCAGCCCGGTGGCCGTGCGGTTGCTGCCCGACGTGGTGCCCGGCGAGCTGCTCGCCGCGGCCGGCGTACCCGGGATGAGCGACGGGATTCCGGGGGCCTTCACGCATCGCGGACGCCGGCTCACCGCCCGCTGCGTGCCCCTCTCCGGCGGCCGCTGCTGCTGGTACGTCGAGGACGTCACCGAGAGCGTCAGCCGTGCCGACGCGCTCCTCGCCGAGCGGGCCCGCTCGGCCTTCCTGGCCGTGGTGGGCGACAAGCTGGGCAACCCTCTGCACCCCGACCGCGCCGCCGCGGCGGTCGTCCGGCTCACCGTGCCGTCGCTGGCCGAGGTGGCCGTCCTGGTGCTCGCCCCGCGCTCGGGACGGGCCCGCTGGTGGCGGGCCTCGCGGGTGGACGACGAGACGCCGATGGTGGACAGCGGCGTGCTGGCCGGCGGCGATCTGCCCACGGCCATCGCCGACGGGCTGACCGGCATCGAGCCGCACGCGGTGGACTGGCTGGTGGAACAGGCGGTCGACGCGGGGTGGCTGCCCGGCCTCCCCGGCGTCGAGAGCGCCGCCCGGGTCGTCCCGCTGCCCGGCGGCGACACCCCGGTCGGGGTGCTGCTGGTGGCCCGCCGCGCCACCCGCCCGTACGACGAGGACGACGTGGAGCTGATCCGCGCCTTCGCGGCCCGGGCTGGAGCGGCGTTGACCACCGCGCTGCTCTACCGCGACCAGGCGGAGGTGGCCGACACCCTTCAGGCCAGCCTGCTGCCGGTAGAGCCGGCCGAGACCGCCGGCGTGCAGTGGGGCACGGCGTACCGGCCGGCGCAGGCGGGGCTGCGGATCGGCGGCGACTTCTACGGCTCGCACCGGCTCGCCGACGGCGGCTCGCTGTTCTTCCTCGGCGACGTCTCGGGCAAGGGCGTCGAGGCGGCGGTCTTCACCGGCCAGCTGCGCCAGTGCCTCCAGGCCCTGCACCGGGTGGAGTCCCACCCCGGGCGGCTGCTGCGGCTGCTCAACGACGCGCTGCTGGAGACGACCCAGGCGCACGGCCAGGGCCGGTTCGCCACGATCGTGCTCGGCGTCGCCCGGCCGGAGCGCGAGGGTGGTCTCACCCTCACCCTGGCCGGCGGCGGGCACCTGCCGCCGCTGGTGCTGCGCGTGTCCGGCGAGGTGGAGACCGTGCCGCTGCGCGGCATGCTCATCGGCGTGGTGCCGGACCAGCGCGTCGGCGAGGTGACCGTCCGGCTGGCCCCGGGCGAGACCTGCCTGCTCTACAGCGACGGGGTGACCGAGGCCCGTGGTGGCCGCCGTGGCGACGAGCAGTTCGGCCCGGAGCGGCTCGTCACCGCGCTCACCGGCTGCCAGCGGATGCCCGCGCCGGCGCTGGCCGAGCGGGTCGAGCAGGTCACCTGCGACTGGCTGGCGCACGGCGACCACGACGACATCGCGGTGCTGGCGCTGCGCGCGGTCGGCCCGAGCGGACGACCGTCGCGGCACCTGCACGCCGTTCCCGCACCGGCCGACCCCGACCAGCAGAGGGAGACCGGAGCGTGACCGCGCCCTCCACCGCAGCCGACCTGACCGACGTCTACCCCGGCTATCTGGAGCACCTCGCCGACGCCGACGAGTACGGCGCGGTCGACGTGGCGCTCGGCCTGCTCGACGCGGGCCTGCCGGCCGAGCGGGTGCTCCTCGACCTGGTCGCGCCGGCCCAGTCGGAGGTGGGCGAGCGGTGGGCGCGCAACGAGTGGAGCGTCGCCCAGGAGCACGCGGCCACCCACATCAGCGAGCGGGTGGTGGCGGCGGTCGCCGCGCACGCCAACCCGCGCCCGACCGGCGGGCGGGTCGTCGTGGCCTGCATGGACGGTGAGTGGCACGCGTTGCCGCCCCGGCTGGTGGCCGAGGTGCTGCGGCTGCGCGGATGGCAGGTGACCTTTCTGGGCGCGAGCGTCCCGGCGGCGCACCTGGTGTCGTACCTGCACCAGCACGACGCGCACGCGGTGGCGTTGGCCTGCGCGCTGCCGGTACGGCTGCCGCACGCCCACCGCATGATCGAGGCGTGCCGCCGCTCGGACGTGCCGGTGGTGGTCGGCGGGCGCGGGTTCGGTGCGGACGGCCGGTGGGCACGCCGGCTCGGTGTGCCGTGGGCGGCGGACGCGCCGGCGGCTGCCGAGCTGATCGCCGACGAGCGGGCGCTGCGTCGGGTGCCGCCGGCGCAGCTGTCGCACCTGGCCGACGACGAGTACGCCAGCCTGGTCCGGCGCCGGGCTGAGCTGATCGACGGCGCGCTGGCCGACCTGCGCGAGCGGGTGCCGGCGACGCGGGCCTACACGGCCGCCCAGCTCGACTCGACCGTGAGCGACCTGGGCCACATCGTCGACTTTCTGGCCGCCGCGCTCTACGTCGACGACGCCTCGCTGTTCACTGAGTTCGTGGAGTGGCTGACGGGGATCCTGACCAGCCGGTCGGTGCCCGCCGCCGCGGTGGACCTGCCCCTGGCACACTGCGCCACCGTGTTGCGCGACTTCCCCCGGGCCGTGCGGGCGCTGACCCTGGGCCGGGCCGCGCTGCTCGGCGCCGCCCGCTGATCGCCAGCCCGCGGCGCCCCCCTGTCGATCACCGCGCCATCGCTGGGCGGCACACCCCTGCTTATACTTGCCGCACTGCAAACGTCCCACCCCAGCGGTGGAGCGAAGGGAGAGCACGGTGACGTTCAGCGTCAGGTACGCCGGGCGCGACGGCGACGGCCACTGCCTGCGGCTCTCCGGTGAGCTGGACCTGAGCACCGCCCCCGAGCTGGCCGCCGCGATCGACCGGCTCGCCGACGCGGGCGAGAGCCGCATCCTGCTCGACCTCACCGACCTCACCTTCTGCGACTCCACCGGGATGGCCGTGTTCGTTCGCGGTGACAACCGGGCGGCCGCCGCGGGTGGCTGGTTGCGGCTCACCGGCGCCACCGGGCGGGTCGAGCGGGTGTTGCGGGTCACCGGCCTCGCCGACGTGTTGCACTACCAACCGGACACCGTCGACCCGGCGTCCCACGCTGCTTCCTGATGGGCTAGATTTCCCCGCCAACACGGTGACCTTCTGGTCCCGTCCCCGCTGATCCGAGGCAGGTAGTGATGGGCGCAGACAGCCCAAATCCAGTACGCATCCTGGTGGTGGACGACGACCCGGGCGACGTGCTGATGATCGAGGAAGCGTTGGCGGACTCCGACGTGGACAAGGTCATCGACGTGGTGAGCGACGGCGAGGAGGCGATGGAGTTCCTGCGCGCCGAGGGGCGGCACGTGGAGGCGCGCCGGCCGGACGTCATCCTGCTGGACCTGAACATGCCCCGGATGGACGGCCGGCAGGTGCTCGGCGCGGTCAAGCAGGACGAGGATCTGCGGACCATCCCCATCGTGGTGCTGACCACCTCGAACGCGGACACCGACATCGTGGGCAGCTACACGTTGCAGGCCAACGCGTACGTCACCAAGCCGATCGACCTCGACGACTTCAACGACGTGGTGCGTCGTATCGACGAGTTCTTCGGCCGGGTGGTCGTGCTGCCGAAACGCACCTGACCTCCCGGGGCGGAACCCTCCGCTCGCTCGCATGCTGAACAATTTTCCCGAACACCCCCGGTCGCTCCGGTCGCGGTCGAGGATCCAGGTGGGGAAGTAACAGCAGCTGCCTGGGGGGGCGACAGTATGAGGTTCTCCGTCGTTGAGACCGGTTACGACCAGCGGCAGGTGGATTCCTGCCTGGATGAGCTGGGGATCCGGTTGTCCCGGCTCGCGGCGCGGGCGGAGGGCGCCGCCGGGACCGCCCGGGTCTGGGACGAGATCCGCGAGGAGGCGACCTGGCTCAGCGGGCTGCTCCAGCGGCTGGATCTGGGCGACGCCGCGCGCACCCGGCATGCCGGCGACGCGGTGCGGCGGGAGGCGGCCCAGATTCTGGCCCAGGCCCGGATCGAGTTGGACGAGGCCCGCGAGGAGGCCCGGCAGGTACGCGAGCGGGCGTACGCGGAGGCCATGCAGGCCCGGCGCGACTTCGAGGCGGCGCTGCAGGCACGCCGACGGCGCGAGGAGCGGGTGGACGAGATCCTCGGCGGGGTGGCCGTCGAGCCGGTGCCCGCGGACACCCCGACCGCGGCGGCGGGCACGGGCGTACCGGCGACGCGGGTGGCCGCCGGTGGCCGGGACGTGGGCCTGGAGCCGCCGGCCGGGCGGGACGGTGCGCACAGCCGCTGACGCGCCGCTGCGGGCTCACACGGCCGCGTCAGGGCCGTTGGCTGCCGCCTCAGGTGGTGAGCGCCGCCGCGACGGTGGTCGCCCGCTCCTCGTGCTGGGCGTACGCGTCGGGGAAGGCGGAGATCTGCACGGCCTGGGCGGCGGCGGTGACGCTCATGTCCTGCCAGCCGGGGATCTCGTTGAGCGCCTCGTAGAAGGCCCGCGCGGCGTACGACGGGCGCATCAGCTCGGCCACCGTGCCCCAGCCGCTGCTGGGCCGCTGCTGGAACAGTCCGACCGAGTCGTGGTCGGAGCCGCTGCCCTGGTTCGGGTACTGCGCAGATTCCGGCAGCACGGAGCTGGCCAGGTTGTAGAGGTTGCTCTCCTGCATGGCGGTGGACAGCGCCACCACCAGCGCCCGGCGCGGCATCTTCATCTCCAGCCCGACGTCAACGATGATCTTGGCGTTGTCCATCTGGGCCTGGTCGAGCCCGGCGACCGGTCGGGGTCGGCGCGGCTTGACGGGCTTCTTCGCCGCCTTGCGCACGGCGGCGCGGGTGGGGG
>NZ_RCVI01000273.1:0-14265 GCF_003667455.1 Micromonospora sp. CV4
CTGCTCGGGTGTCCGGGGGATGTAACCGGGGCGGCCTGGCGGGTGTTCCCGACGGCTGCCGCATGGTCGCCGGCTACGGGGGATGTAACCGCGGCGGCCTGGCGGGTGTTCCCGACGGCTGCCGCATGGTCGCCGGCTACGGGGGATGTAACCGCGGCGGCCCGGCGGGTGTTCCCGGAGCCTGCCGCGCCGGGCCCGGGGGCCGCGGTGATCTGCCAGGTATAACGAACCCGGCCGGCCCTGGATTCCACCCACGGGTGCCCGGCCACGGTACATCCGCCTCTCAAACCGGACAAAGAGGCCAGTCGCGCCCATCGTGAACCGGACATCAAGCCCTCGGAAGTCCCACCCCCCCCGCAGCCACGATTCGCGGCGTTCGAGCGGGCCCGGGTAGTAGGCAGTCGAGCCGTATACCTGTGAGGCATATTTATGACTCTGAGGTATCACGCTCTCCGGTGCGGATGCCGCCCCGCGACCAAACCGTCCCGCGACCAAACCGTCCCGCGACCGGGCCGTCCCGCGACCGGGCCGTCCCGCGACCGGGCCGCCCCACGACAGGGCCGCCCCACGACAGGGCCGGTCTCCCGTCACGGGAGACCGGCCGTCGATCGTGCGGTTACCGTCCGGACGATTACTGGATTCGCAGCCACCAGAGGACGTGATTGTTCGACTCGTCCGGGTCGGGCGTGTTGCTGCGGATGTCGGTCGTGAAGCCCCACTCGTTCACGCACGCGTCGGTCGTGAACGTGTAGGTGAGCTGCACGCTCTCTCCGCGCTTCAGGCCGCGGTACCCACTGTCCTCCGCCGGGTCTCCCGGGGTGTCCAGCCAGTAGGGCGAGTCGTATGTGCCGTTCGGCAGGAACATGCCGCCGCGCCACTCCAGGTGGAAGCGCCCCGAGGTCTGGGTGCTGTGGTTGGTGACGGTGAAGGTCACTGACACCTTCCGGTACTTCCCCTCGCAGGGCCCGGACACCGGTGCCGCCACCGGGGTGGCCACGGTCAGGCCCAGATCAGCCGCACGCACCCGGGGCGGGAACGCCGTCGGCCCACCCACGTGCGCGAACCACGAGCCGTTCCAGGCGAACGACCGCTCCTGGCGCCGCTGGTCGTCCGAGGCCCGGGTGTCGGCGACGGTGACCGTCACGCCACCCCGCGACCGCGCCGTCGCCTTCACGATGGCCGGCGTCGACTGGTCGGTCGCGGCGACCCGGCCAAGGGTGATGATCGTTCCGTGGTCGTCCCGGTCGAATGCCACCACCTGCTCCGCCCCGTATCCGCAGCGCAGCAGGGCGGCGGTCTCCGCCTCCGGGTCGTCGTCCAGGTTGGTCCGGACCAGGTCGACGACGCCGACTCGGGCTCCGCTCACGTCGGCCGTGGGTCGTAGCGTGACCCGTCCGCTGGCGCAGGTGACCTCGGCCGAGCCGCTCCACGGCCACTTCGGAACGCCGACCGGCGCGGCGGTCAGCTGAGCGAGGCTGATGGAACGGTCGGGGGGCGCCGAGGTCCTCGGCGCGGCGCTCGGGGTCAGCGTCGGGGTCGGTGTCGGTGTCGGCGACGGGCTCGCGGTCGGCGTGCTCGGTCCTTCGGTCCCGCTGGCGGTGGCGTTCGCGCTCGCCCCGGTCGCGTCGGGCTGCCCGCGTCCGGTCCCCATGAACATCCCGAGCGGCAGAACGGTCGCGAGTCCCGCGGTGACGAGCATCGTCGTGACCCGCATTCTGCGTCGTTGGCTCACCGTGTCCCGCACCCCGCCCGGCGCCTGAACAACGGCACCCGGGTCCGACGTGAAGCTCGCGAACGCCCGGTCGACGAGCTGCTCATCGTCGTACTCGTTCATCACAGGTCTCCTCTCAGTTGCGCGGCCAGCGCCGCACGTCCGCGGCTCAGCCATGACTTGACGGTTCCTTCGGCCACGCCCTCCTGGACGGCGATCTCGCCGACGGACAGCTGGGCCATGTGGTGCAGCACCACCGCTCGGCGATGCCGGGGCGGCAGGGTGGCGAGAGCCCGGACCAGCGCGACCCGGTCGGGGTCCGGTCCGGGCACGACCGTCTGGCGCTGTCCGTGAAGGAAGGCGCGGGCGCTCCGCCGCACCCGGAACCGGCTGTTCGCCAGGTTCCACGCCACCCGGCGCACCCAGCTGGTGGGGTCGTCGTAGGTGCCGATCTTCTTCCACCGGACGAAGGCACGGCAGAAGGCTTCCTGTACCAGGTCCTGCGCCTCAGCCAGATCACCGATGTAGGCGTACAGCTGGAGGGTGAGGCCCTGGAACCTGGCGCGGTAGAACTCGTCGAAATCGGACGGTTGGGTGCCGTCCGGTGTCAGGACCATCTGTGGGGCCACCATGACATCACGCGCCTCTCTTCCCCGTGTGCGGCTCTGCGCGGCCGTTGCACCACACACGCCCGGGTATCGAGGTCGGTTGCACACGTCGTCGGCGGACGTCAGGTAACGGACAGCCGCGGGTCTCGCGCGCGCGAAACCCGCGCGCGGAAAGACAGAACGCCTTCCCGACGCAGTGCGTCCGGAAGGCGTTCGGGAGGTTTCGGTTTTCGCCGGAAGGTGTCGAGGCGGGTGGTCAGGCCGGGTCGGCGGGTTTCTCGGCGTCGCTCGCCTGGGCGTGCCGTTCGAGCAGCCGCTGCCGGATCTCCTCCGGCGTGTACGCGCGCCGACGTCGTTCGGCCCGGGCGATGACCACACCGGTGGCCGCGACGCCGGCGAGGCCGGCCAACCCGAGGACCTTCCACCACCGCATTCGTTGCCGCATCGGCCTAGGCTAGACCCTCATGAGCATCAGCCTGGACGAGGCCGTCGAGTTGACCCGCACCGGCGACGTGTGGGTGTTCCGGGGTCGCAGCGTGCCGGACCGGGCGATCCAGATCACCACCAACAGTCCGGTCAACCATGTGGGCATGGCGGTGGTGCTGGACGACATGCCGCCGCTGATGTGGCACGCGGAGCTGGGCAGGTCGTTGCCGGATCTGTGGTCCGGCACCCACCAGCGCGGTGTGCAGCTGCACGACCTGCGGGACGCGGTCTGCGTCTGGGCCAACCGGTACGGCCAGCGGGCCTGGCTGCGGCAGCTCGATCCACCGGCGGACGGGGAGATGGAACGGGCGGTGCTGCGGACGATCGCGCGGTTGGACGGCACGCCGTTCCCGTCCACCGCGCAGTTGGCCTGGCGGTGGGTGCGCGGTCGGGTGCCGTCGTTGCCGCGACCCGGCCGGTCGGCGCCGCGGTCGACTCCGGCCCCGTCGACGGGCGGGTCGGCGGCGACCCGGGACCGGGCGTTGGAAACGGCGTACTGCGCCGAGGTGGTGGCGGTGACCTACGAGGCGATGGGGCTGCTGCCCGCCGGCCGGCGACCGAACTGGTATGACCCGGGGCGGTTCTGGAGTGGGGACGACCTGGGGCTGGCCGCCGACGCCCGGCTGGGCGCGGAGATCGAGGTCCAGGTTCCGCCGCGCTGAGGTTTGACCGGCCCGGTGACCGGCAATTTCTGGGCCGTGAACGCCTCCACGGATCTCGACGCGCTGACCGACTTCTTCGACCGGTACGGCGTGGCGTTGACCTCCGGCGACCTGCCGGCCATCGCCAGCTGCTACGCACTGCCCGGGTTGGTGGTGGCCGACACCTACAGCTTCTCGTTCAACTCGCCGGCGGCGGTGGCGCTGTCCTTCGTGGGCGCCGCACCCGACTACCAGGACCGGGAACTGGTGGCGGCGCACGCGCGGATCGAGGACGTTCGGCCGATGTCCGCGCTGCTGACGATGGTGGCGGTGGAGTGGGAATTCCTGGACAGTCAGGGGCACGCGGTGCCGGGGGAGCGGTACAGCTACCTGCTGCGGACCACCAGTGAGGGGCCGGTCATCTCCACGGTCGTCCGGACGGCCTGACCAACCGGCTCGATCGAGCCGTTTTCCGCTGCGGGTTGGCTGGTCGGTCCGATCCGTACCCACCCGGTTTCCGGTCTGGTCGGTGCTGGCTACGCTGGCGCGTCGGTGGGGGACGAGGGGAGACCTGATGGCGGTGCGGCCGGACGGTGCGGAGGGTGCGCGGGCGGCTCGGGTGCTGGCGTCGGTGCCGTGGATCGTGGTGCTGCTCGGCGTCTGCGTGCTGGTGGTGTTGTTGGTGGTCGCGCTCCTGTCGTTCCGTACCCGGGAGCGGGAGGCCACGTCGCAGGCCGCGCCGCCGGTGTTCCTGCCGACCGTGCCGGCCGCCGCGTCGGCCACGGCCACGGCGAGTCCGACTCCGACTCCGACGCGGACCGCGGGGGAGCGCCGCACGGCGTCGCCGCAGCCGTCGCTCAGCAGTCGGACGCCGTCGCCGCGGGTCAGCAGCAGCTCGCCGGCTCCGAGCCGGACGAGCGCCCCGGCGGCCCCGGCGGCGCCGGCGGCGCCGTTGGGCCCGGTGGACGGGACGGTCACCGCCCGGTACCAGGTCGGAACGGATGGCTGGGACGGGGACGAGGCGGTGCTGTCGGTCACGAACGAGTCGGGTGGGACGCTGGACTGGCGGGTGGAGCTGGCATTCGACGACGACGTGCGGGGGCTGCGGGTCAGCGGGGACTCCGACGTCTCGGTGTCGGCGCGCGGCGACGGCGATTTCGTGCTGCGCGGTACGGGTGCGCTGGCCCCGGGTGACACCCGGACGCTGCGGCTGCGGCTCGGCTGGGACGACTCGGGGGAGCGGCCGCACCGGTGCACGGTCAACGGGGTCGACTGCCAGCTCGCTTGACCTGGCGCCCCGTTCGGTGGGCCGTCGCGGGAGCCTTCCGGGTCGGGCCGTCGGTGGCTACGCTGCCCGGACGGCCCGCTGAGGGAGGTACATGTCCGGCATGCGTCGCGCCCCGCGACCGTCCCGTGGTCCGGCCGCTGTCGCGTCGTCGCCCTGGATCGTGGTGTTCGCCGGCGTCGTGGTGATGGTGGTCCTGCTCTTCGTGGCCCTGGGCGCGTATCGGGGACGTAGCCCGGCGCCGGACGACGTGTCGGCGCCGCCGCCGGCGCTGCCACTGCCGCAGGGCACGGTTCCGCCCATCGTCGCGACGCCGACGCCTGCGAAATCGTCGGCGTCGCCGTTGCGGCCCGGGTTGTCCCCGCGCGCGAGTGGGCTGTCACCGAGCGCGGCGGCCGGGTCGCGGCAGCCGACGGCGGGCCGGACGGCCGGGCCGACGTCGAGCGGGTCGCCGACCCGGCAACCGCAGGTCGCGCCCGGGGTGAGTGGCCGGTACCGGGTCGTGCAGAGCTTCGACGGGGGCTTCATCGGCGAGGTGCTGATCGTCAACGCGGCCGGCGCGGACCGCGGCTGGACGGTGCGGTTGGACTTCACCGGCGGGCGGCTGGTGACCGCCTGGGTGGAGGGCGTGCCACAGGGGACGGTGCGGCAGACCGACGGCGGCTTCACGTACGTCAGTGGGGTGGATGTGCCGGCGGGCGGGTCGGCGACGTTGCGGTTCCACCTGGAGCGGGCGTCGACCACGCCGCGCGCGTGCACGGTCGACGGGGTGCGCTGCACCGGGTTCTGACCTGGGCCGTCGTGAATGGACGCACGGCTGGTGTGCCACGCTTCCGCAAGGAGGCTGCTCTGTTACGACTTTGTTTGCAAGGTATTGCAGATTGTTTCGGCAAGGGTTAGCGTGCGGCCAATCACGACCAGAGGAAGGCCGTCGATGAAATCCCCGCCGACACCGCGCACCGCCCTGCTCGCCCTCGTCTCCCTGCTCACCCTCACCCTCGTCGGCAGTCCGGTCGCGGTGCGTCCCGCCGCCGCGGACCCCCGCCCGTCCGGCACCGACGCCCTCGCTGTCACCGGCGCCGTCCAGTGGCGCGACGAGCCCACCGCCGAGGCGCTGCTGAAGGCGGGCAGCGACACCGCCCGGGCCGAGCAGTTCTACTTCGTCCTGCCGGACCGGTTCGCCAACGGCGATCCCCGCAACGACCGGGGTGGCCTGGCCGGTGACCGGCTGCGTACCGGCCTCGACCCGACCGACAAGGGCTTCTACCACGGCGGTGACCTGAAGGGCGTCATCGACAAGCTGGACTACATCCAGGGGATGGGCACCACGGCCATCTGGCTCGCACCGATCTTCAAGAATCGGCCCGTGCAGGGCTCCGGCGACGACATCTCGGCCGGCTACCACGGCTACTGGATCACCGACTTCACCCAGGTGGACCCGCACTTCGGCACCAACGAGGAGATGAAGCGGCTGGTCAAGCTCGCCCACCAGCGTGGCATCAAGATCTACCTCGACGTGATCGTCAACCACACCGCCGACGTCATCAAGTACGCCGAGGACAAGTACGCCTACGTGGACAAGGCGACCTCGCCGTACACCGACGCGCAGGGGCGGGCGTTCGAGGACCGCAACTACGCCGACGGCACGCGCGCCTTCCCACCGGTGAACCAGACGTCGTTCCCGTACACCCCGACGTTCGCCGAGCCGAAGGACGCCACGGTCAAGGTCCCGGCCTGGTTGAACGACGCCACCATGTACCACAACCGGGGCGACTCCACCTTCGCTGGCGAGAACAGCGAGTACGGCGACTTCTTCGGCCTCGACGACCTGTGGACCGAGCGCCCCGAGGTGGTGCGGGGGCTGACCAAGGCGTACGGGGACTGGATCGGCGCGACCGGCGTCGACGGCTTCCGGCTGGACACCGTCAAGCACGTCAACATGGACTTCTGGCCGCAGTTCAGCCAGGGCATCGAGCGGGCCGCCGAGAAGGCCGGCAAGAAGGACTTCTTCATGTTCGGCGAGGTGTACAGCGCCGACCCGGAGATCAGCTCCAGCTACGTCCGGCAGGGTGGCCTGCCTGCCACCCTCGACTTCGCGTTCCAGGAGGCCGCGCGGGGCTACACCGCGGCCGGCGGCTCGGCGAAGGCGCTCGCCGACGTGTACGCCCGCGACGACCTCTACGCCGCCCGGGACACCGACGCGGGCCGGCTCACCACCTTCCTCGGCAACCACGACATGGGCCGGATCGGCTCGTTCATCGCCGGCGGGGGCACCGACCCGGGCAGCCACCTGCGGCGGGACCAGCTCGCGCACCAGTTGATGTTCCTCACCCGGGGCCAGCCGGTGATCTACTCCGGCGACGAGCAGGGCTTCACCGGCCCCGGCGGCGACAAGGACGCCCGGCAGGACATGTTCGCCTCGAAGGTTCCCGACTACCTCGACGACGACCTGCTCGGCACGGACCGCACCCATGCCAGTGACCAGTTCGACCCCACCCACCCGCTGTACCGGACCATCGCGGAGCTGGGCCGGCTGCGCCAGGCGCACCCGGCGCTGCGCGACGGCGTGCAGGTCACCCGGTACGCCGCCGACGGCCCGGGCGTCTTCGCCGCCTCCCGGATCGCCCCGGCCGAGCGCATCGAGTACGTGGTGGCGGTGAACAACGCCGACACCGCGCAGACTGTCACCGTGGACACCTGGTCGGCCGGCGCCACCTTCACCGGCATCTACGGCGGCGGCTCCACCGGACAGGCTGGGGCCGACGGCAAGCTGACCCTGACCGTGCCGCCGCTGTCGGCGGTGGTGCAGCGGGCCGGCACACCGGTGGCGCGGCCCGCCGGCGGACCGACCATCACCATCACCTCTCCCGCACCGGGCGCGCCGGTGGCCACCCGGGCGGCGGTCAGCGCCCAGGTGACCGGTGACCCGCTGGCCACCGTCACCGTGGCGGCCCGGGTCGCCGGCGGCCGGTGGACGCTGCTGGGCAGCGCCGACCACGCGCCGTACACCGTGCAGCACGACCTGACCGGGCTGGCCGGCGGGACGCCGGTGGAGTACAAGGCGGTGGTCCGCGACGGGCGGGGCCGCACCGCGACCGCCCGGTCCGCCGCCATCGTGGGCACGCCGGCCCAGGGCGCGTCGCGGGAGTGGGCGGTGGTGCACTACCAGCGTCCCGCCGGCGGGTACGACGACTGGGGGCTGTACGCCTGGGGTGACATCGACCCGGCGTACGTCACCGAGTGGCCGAAGGGCCAGCCGTTCGCCGGGGAGGACTCGTACGGCCGGTTCGCCTGGGTGAAGCTCAAGCCGGGCGCGAAGTCGGTGAGCTTCCTGGTGGTCGACAAGAACGGCACGAAGGACGTCGACGCGGACCGCAGCATCGACGTCACCCGGACCGGGGAGGTCTGGCTCAAGCAGGGCGACCCGGCGATCCACCCGACCCGGCAGGCGGCCACCGGTGAACCGGATCCGCCGGTCGAGGACGGCACCGCGGTGATCCACTACCGGAGGGCCGACGGCAACTACGACGGGTGGGGCCTGCACCTGTGGGACGGCGCCGCCAACCCGACCGAGTGGTCCGCACCGTTCGAGCCGACCTCCGTCGACGCCTTCGGAGCGGTGTTCCGGGTGCCGCTGGCGGCCGGGGCGACCGGGCTGAACTACATCCTGCACCGGGGCGACACCAAGGATCTGCCCGACGACCAGCGGCTCGACTTCGCCAGCGCGGGCCGGGAGGTGTGGTTGCTCGCCGCCACCCCGGGCCGGCTGCTGCCCTCGACCGCGACCGGCGCCGGCCGGGACACCGACATCAGCAAACAGAAGGCGCACTGGATCGACCGGTCCACCGTGGCCTGGCAGACCGGCCCGACCGATGGTCGGACGTACGCGCTGGTCACCGCGCCCACCGGCGGGGTCGGGGTGGTCGACGGGGAGCTGACCGGGACGTACACCACGCTGCCGCTGCGGGCGCAGCGCAACGGCCTCACCGAGGCCCAGCGCACCGCGTTCCCGCACCTGTGGTCGTACCGCGGCTTCACGCTGGACCGACGCGACCTGGCCAAGGTGCCGGCGGCGCTGCGCGGGCAGGTGCTCGTCACCGAACGCGACGCCGAGGGCGCCCTGCTCGCCGCCACCGGCGTGCAGATCCCCGGCGTGCTCGACGACGTCTACTCCCGGGCCACCGACGCCACCCTCGGGCCGACCTTTGACGGCCGCACGCCGAGCCTGGCGCTCTGGGCGCCGACCGCCCGGACGGTGGCGCTGCAACTGTTCGACTCGCCCACCGCGCAGACGACGACGGTGCCGATGCGCCGCGACGACCGCACCGGCGTCTGGTCGGTACGCGGCAGCCGCGCCTGGACCGGGAAGTACTACCGGTACCAGGTGCAGGCGTGGCAGCCGGCGGCGCAGCGAATGGTCACCGCATCGGTGACCGACCCGTACTCGGTGGCCCTGGCGGCGGACTCCACGCACAGCCAGCTGGTCGACCTGAACGACCCGGCGCTGGCCCCGGCGGGCTGGCGGACGCTGCGCAAACCGGCTTCGGTGCCGGCGGCGAAGGCGCAGATCTCCGAACTGTCGGTGCGGGACTTCTCCATCGCCGACGACACCGTGCCGGCCGAGCGGCGGGGGACGTTCCTCGCCTTCACCGACCCGAAGACCGCCGGCATGACCCACCTGAGGGCGCTCGGCGACGCCGGGGTCACCCACCTGCACCTCCTGCCGGCGTTCGACTTCGCGACGATCCCGGAGAAGCGGGCCGATCAGCGTCAGCCGGCCTGTGACCTGGCGGCGCTGCCGCCGGATTCGGAGGAGCAGCAGAAGTGCGTGGCGGCGGTCGCCGAGGCCGACGGCTACAACTGGGGCTACGACCCGCTGCACTACACCGTGCCGGAGGGCGGCTACGCGGTCGACCCGGTTGGCGCGGCGCGGACCACCGAGTTCCGGCGGATGGTCGCCGGGGTGAACGACGCCGGCCTGCGGGTGGTCATGGACGTGGTCTACAACCACACCTCGGCCGCGGGCGTCGACGAGAAGTCGGTGCTGGACCAGATCGTGCCGGGCTACTACCAGCGGCTGCTGGAGGACGGCACAGTGGCCAACTCCACCTGCTGCGCCAACACGGCGCCGGAGCACGCCATGATGGGCAAGCTGGTCGTCGACTCGCTGGTCACCTGGGCCCGGCACTACAAGGTGGACGGTTTCCGGTTTGACCTGATGGGCCACCACCCGAAGGCGAACATCCTGGCCGTGCGCAAGGCGCTGGACCGGCTGACCGTGGCCCGCGACGGGGTGGACGGTAGGTCGATCCTGCTCTACGGCGAGGGTTGGAACTTCGGCGAGGTCGCCAACGACGCCCGGTTCGTGCAGGCCACCCAGGCCAACATGGCCGGCACCGGTATCGGCACCTTCAACGACCGGCTGCGCGACGCGGTACGCGGCGGCGGGCCGTTCGACGCGAACCCTCGGACGCAGGGCTTCGCCTCCGGGCTCTACACCGACCCCAACGGTGACCCGGTCAACGGGTCACCGGCGGAGCAGAAGGCGCGGCTGCTGCACGCCCACGACCTGATCAAGGTGGGGCTCACCGGCAACCTGCGCGGGTACCGGTTCACCGACTCCGCCGGGCGGCAGGTCACCGGCGCGCAGGTGGACTACAACGGCTCGCCGGCCGGCTACACCGCCGCGCCCGGCGAGGCGGTCACCTACGTCGACGCGCACGACAACGAGATCCTGTACGACGCGCTGGCGTACAAGCTGCCGCAGGCCACCGCTGCCGTGGACCGCGCCCGGATGCAGGTGCTGGCGCTGGGCACGGTGGTGCTGGGTCAGGGCAGCGGGTTCGTCACCGCCGGCACCGAGCGGCTGCGGTCGAAGTCGCTGGACCGCAACTCGTACAACTCCGGTGACTGGTTCAACCAGATCCGTTGGGGCTGCGCGGACGGCAACGGGTTCGGCGCCGGCCTGCCGCCGGTGCAGGACAACGAGGACAAGTGGCCGTACGCGAAGCCGCTGCTGGCCGACCCGGCGCTGGTGCCGGACTGCACGGCGGTCAACACCACCGACGCCCGGTACGCCGAGCTGCTGCGCATCCGGGCGTCCTCGCCGGTGTTCGGGCTGAGCACCGCCGAGCAGGTGCAGAAGCGGGTGGCGTTCCCGCTGTCCGGGGCGCAGGAGACGCCGGGCGTGCTGACGATGACCCTGGACGCCCGGGGGCTGGGCGGGACGTGGAAGTCGGTCACCGTCGTGTTCAACAGCACGCCGGAGGTGGCGAAGCAGACGCTGACCGGACTGCGCGGCGCGGACGTGGCACTGCACCCGGTGCTGGTGAACTCGGCCGACCAGCTGCTGCGGACGGCCTCGTTCGACCGGGCGGCCGGCACGTTCACCGTCCCGGCGCGCAGCGTGGCGGTCTTCGTGCAGAGGTAGCCGGTCACGACGTGAACCGGCCCCCTTCCGCGTCGTGCGGAAGGGGGCCGGTCCCCTGTCTGCTGGCCGTCGTGCCGCCGTCGCCGGCCGCACGTCACCCGAGGGTGATCAGGCGAAGCAGTTCTCGATGGTGCCGCCCGGGATGGCCAGGCAGTTCGTCGGACGGTTCGCGGTGATGGCGGACTTGTTGTCCACGTTCACCTCGCCGAAGAAGCTGAACACACCGCCCGGAGCGAAGGTGGAGAAGTTGTGGGCGACCTTCGTCTTCGACAGGTTGACCTCGCCGAAGATGTTGAAGATGCCGCCGCCGACCCCGATCGGCCCGATGGCCCGGTTGCCGACGACCTCACTGTCGCGCAGCGTGAGGACGCTGTCCGCGTTGAAGACGCCGCCGCCGAAGAAGCCGGCGGTGTTGTCCTTGATGGAGCTCTTCTCGACGGTGACCGCGCTGTCGAAGGCGATGGCCAGGCCACCACCGACACCGGCGGTGCTGTTCTTCTCCACCGTGACGTCGTGCAGGTTCATCTGGCTCTCGGCCGCGGCGATGCCGCCACCGGCGAGGACCGCGGTGTTCGAGACGAACTTGGTCCCGTACGCGGTGGTGTTGCCCTCGATGTCGAGGAGGCCACCGCCGAAGCCCAGCGTCTCGTTGTCGCTGATCTCGCTCTTCTTCAGCTCGACGGTCCCGCCGTCGACGTCATCGGTGAAGATCTCCGCGGCGCCGTTCGAGATGCCGCCACCGCCGATGATGGCGGTGTTGTCCTTGATCTTCGACTCCTCGACCTTGAGCAGGCCGGCGTTGAAGACGCCGCCACCGAAGAAGAAGGCGGTGTTGCGGGCGATGGTGCTGTGCCAGATCTTCGTGGTGCCGAAGTTGGCCACGCCACCTCCGTTGCCGCCCGACTGGTTGAGGACGACCTCGGACTCCAGGATCTCGGCGGTGCCGCCCGGCTGGACCAGGATGCCGGCGCCGTCGTTCGCGTCCGGCTCCTCGACGAGCGGCGTGACGACGCCGTTCTGAGCGGCCGGGGCGGCCTTGGGCGTGACCTTCGGCGCCGCCTTCAGGCCCGCCTTCGGGTTGGCCTGGCGGGTGGCGAGCGCCTGGTTCAGCGGAACGCCCGCCTTCACCTGCGCGGCGATCGCCTCGGAGTCCGAGTAGGACGCCCAGACGTCCGCCGGCTGGACGCTGTTGAACAGTTCGAGCGTCTGGCCGCCCTTGATGGTCAGGCCCTTGATCGTGAGGTGCCCACCGCTGCCGACGTTGAGGATCCGGAAGTAGTCGGCCGTGGCGTCGCGGGCGATCGTCGTGTGCTCGCCCTTGAGGGTGATCCGCTCGGTGATGATCGGCAGGCCGTTGCCCTCGTAGTCGTTGCGGGTCAGGTTGTAGGTGCAGCCCTTGGCCAGCTCCAGCACACCGCCGTGCTTGCTGTTGGCGAAGACGATCGCCTGAATCAGCTTGTCGGTGTCGCAGGGCACCTCCTTCCCGCGCTCGTGGTCCTTGTCCTTGTCCCGGTCCTTGTCGTCCCGGTTCTTGTCCTTGTCCCACTCGCGACCCTCGTCACCGCGCTGGTCGCCGTCCTTGCTGACCTGTGCGGTGTTCCAGTTCAGGCCGCCGACCGCGCCGGCGCTGCCCGCGACGCCCACCGCCGCGAGACTGATCACGCCCGTCAATCCGGCTACGCCACTGGCGAGCCAGAGCTTGCGGCGGCGCTTGGCCGACGCCTGCCCGGAGGCTTCGTTGTTCGTTAGGTAGTTGGACATCGGAGCTCTCTGCCCTCTCCTCGTACCAGACAGGGTCGCCGCCCTCAGGCGGGCGTCCCCTGCTACAAATCGGTTGTAGCTCCCAAAAACACCGTATGAGAAGGATCCTCGCCTCGCGGGCTTATCCGAAAGAAGCCCACATTCGGTTCGTGTTCGTCCTCGACGGGCCGGACGCCCCGCCCGGGCACAGGCCCACCCAAGGCGCTCGTCGCCCCCCGTGACCTGCCCAAACAGGTACGCCCCTCCGCGCCGTCACCGGCTCGGAGGGGCGCACCCTCTATGTGGATCAGCCCCACCGATCAGGCGAAGCAGTCCGGAACGTTGAAGCAGTTGGTGGGACGGTTGGCGGTGACCGCGGACTTGTCGTCCAGGGTCACGGTGCTGCCGAGGTTGTTGAAGATGCCCCCGGGCGGGAGAGTGGCGAAGTTGTGCGCCACCTTCGTCCGGTGGAGCGTGACCTCGCCCCGGTTGGTGTTGAAGATGCCGCCGCCGCGGGCCAGCGGACCGACTGCCCGGTTGCCCACGACCTCGCTGTCGCGCAGGGTGGTGACGCTGTCCTCGTTGAAGAGGCCGGCGCCGAAGAACCCGGCCGTGTTGTCCTTGATCCAGCTGTTCTCCACGGTCGCGGTGCTGTCGAAGGCCACCGCCAGGCCGCCACCCACGCCGGCGGTGCTGTTCCCGGCCACCGTGGCGTGCTTGAGGGTGAGCTGGCTGTCGGCCACCGCGACGCCACCACCGGCGAGCAGCGCGGTGTTGTTGCTGACCTTCGTCTCGTGCAGGGTCGTGGTGCCCTCGACGTCCAGGACGCCGCCGCCGAAGCCGAGCGTCCGGTTGTCGGAGACCTCGCTCTTGTAGACCCAGACCGAGCCGCCGTCGACGTCGTCGGTGAAGATCTCCGCAGCGCCGTTGGCGATGCCGCCACCGCCGATGATCGCGTTGTTGTCCTTGACCTTCGACTCGTTGACCTCGAGTACGCCGGCGTTGAAGATGCCGCCGCCGAAGAAGAAGGCGGTGTTGTGCGCCACGGTGGTCTTGATGAGCCGGGCGGTGCCGAAGTTCGCCAGCCCGCCGCCGTTGCCGCCGGACTGGTTGTACAGCAGCTCGCTGTCCAGGATGTCCGCCCGGCCACCGGGCTGCACCAGCACCCCGGCGCCGTCGTTGAACCCGGGCTCCTCCACCAGCGGCACCGCTGCGGGCCCAGCCGTCGCCGGCTTGGCCACCGCAGCGGCCGCCGGCTTGGCGGTCGCCGCCGCGGCCTTGGCCGCCGCCGACTGCGCCGGCTTGGCTGCCGGCTTGGCCGCCTTGGCTGCAGGCTTGGCTGCCGCCGCTGCCGGCTTGGCCGC
>NZ_RCVI01000368.1:0-14232 GCF_003667455.1 Micromonospora sp. CV4
AGCGACGGTCAGCCGGCGCGGCGCGGTCGGCCTGGTCGGCGGCGGCGCGCTGCTGCTGGCGGCGCTGACTGTCGGGCAAAGCCTGGACGGCCCGCTGCGCCGCACCGCGCTGCTCCTGCCCCGGGGCCGCCAGCCCGGTCCCGGACCGAACGGCTTCCCGGTCAACCGCACGATCGCCGCCGCCGGCGTACGCCCCGAGCAGACCGGCCCCGACTGGCGACTGATCCTGCGCGGCGGCGACCGGACGGTGACCCTGGACCGGCCCGGGCTGCTGGCCATGGCGCAGCACACCGCCGCGCTCCCCATCTCCTGCGTGGAGGGCTGGTCGACCCGGCAGACCTGGACCGGCGTACGGCTGCGGGACCTCGCCGCCCTGGCCGGGGTCGCCGACCCGGCCGCCGCACGGGTGTCGTCGTTGGAGCGGGCCGGGCTGTTCCGGACGGCGATGCTCGCGCCCAACCAGGTCCTCGACCCGGACTCGCTGCTCGCGCTCCGGGTCAACGGCGTCGACCTCTCCCCCGACCACGGCTACCCGGCCCGGGTCATCGTGCCGGCTCTGCCCGGGGTGCACTGCACGAAGTGGGTCGCCGAGATCGACTTCCAGGGCCGCGCCGATGGGTGACCCGGCGTCCCGGCTGCGCGCCGGCTACGGCGCCGGCTCTCGGCATCTGATCGTCGTGACGGCCGCCATCGTGCTCGCCGGTTGGGTGGCGCTGCGGCTGGCCGGGGAGGCGACCGCCGGTCGGATGCTGCTCTGGTTCCTCGGCGCGGTCATCGCCCACGACCTGGTGCTCTTTCCGCTGTACGCGACCGCCGACCGCGTGCTGCGGGCGCTGGTGCGGCACCGGGCGGGCAACCGGGTCGCCCTGCTGAACCACCTGCGGGTGCCGGCGCTTGCCAGCGCCCTGCTCCTCCTGGTCTTCGCTCCCGGCATCCTGAGGTTGGGTGAAACCACCCACCTCGCCGCCACCGGCCAGGACCAGCACCCCTACCTGGCCCGCTGGCTCCAACTCACCGCCGCCCTGTTCGTCCTCAGCGCCCTCACGTACGCGCTGCGCGCCCTCGCCCGCCGGCGTCAGTCGTCCGGAAAGCGGTCGGAGAGGGCGTAGCGGAGCAGGACCACGTCGCCGATCTGGCGAGCCTCGGCCAGCCGCGCCCGACGGCCGGGGTGCCAGGGAAAACGGCCCTCTCCGACGAACCGGGGCGCCCGGCCGTCGCCGACGAAGAACGGGGCGACCACCAGGTGCAGCTCGTCGGCGAGGCCGGCGGTGAGGAACTGGGCGTGCACCGTTCCACCCCCCTCCACCATCAACCGCCGCACACCCCGGGCGGCCAGGTCGGCCAGCAGCCATTCGGGGTCGACCAGTTCGCCCGCGTCCACCACGGTGGCCAGCCGGCCGAGGCGTTCCCGGGTCTTCTCCAGCGCGTCGGTGGCGCAGTAGACGAGCCGGGCCGCGTCGCCGGCCGTGAAGAACCGAGCCGTGGGGTCGAGGTCCCCCCGGCCGGTCAGGGTGACCTTGATGGGTGAGGCGGGCCGCCCGCAGGCCACCCGCTCGGCCCGTCGCGGGGCCGAGCGCACGAGCAGCCGGGGATCGTCGCGGCGGACCGTACCGGCACCGACCAGGATCGCGTCGCAGCTGGCCCGGACCGCGTCGACCCGGTCCAGGTCGTCCGCGTTGGACAGCAGCAGCCGCTGGTCGGAGGCGTCGTCGATGTACCCGTCGATGGAGGTGGCGCAGCTCAGCAGCACGTACGGCCGCGCCGGCGCCGGCCGGCAGCTCACGGGGCCACGGGCCGATCGGGGGTACGACCAGCCGACGCCACCTCCGCGGACTCCGCCTCGGTCTCCGCGGCCTTGGCCGCCTTCGCCGCGAGGTAGTCGGCGTTGGCCGGGGAGAGGTAGATGCCGGTGGGCACCCGCTCGGCGACCGCCACACCGAAACGGGTTAACTGGTCGGCCTTGTCCGGGTTGTTGCTGAGCAGCCGGATCCGGGGCACGCCGAGGGTGGCGAGCATCTGCGCGGCGGCACTGTAGTCCCGCTCGTCCTCGCCCCGGCCGAGCGCCACGTTGGCCTGGTACGTGTCCAGCCCGGCGTCCTGAAGGGCGTACGCGTCGAGCTTGGCGTACAGGCCGATGCCCCGACCCTCCTGCCGCAGGTAGAGCAGGAAACCACCGGTCTCGGCGATCCGCTGCACCGCCTCGCGCAACTGTGGACCGCAGTCGCAGCGCTGGCTGCCGAACACGTCACCGGTCAGGCACTCGCTGTGCGGGCGGACCAGTGGCGGCTCACCGTCGGCAGCGAGCCGGTCCAGAGCGCCGGCCCAGTCGCCGAGGCCGAGGGCGAGGTGTTCCCGGCCGTCCACCAGGCCCTTGAACGTGAACACCCGGGCGGTCGTGGCATAGCCGTCGGGGAAGGTCAGCGGCACCGTGACCTGCGTACGGACCGTGGCGACCGGCAATGCTTCGGGCATGGGACTCCTTTGTCCGGGGCCACCACCGTGCGGTGACGCGTACCGTCTCACAACCGGTTCAACAGCCGCTACCGGAGGCGGCTTCCCGACCGGCGGCCGGAGTCCGAGCACGCCGGGCGAGCAGCACGGCGGCACCCGGCAGGCTGGCCACCAGCACCAGTCCACCGTAGACGGTGGCCGTGGCGATCCCCTCGGCCGCGGTGAGGCCGGCCGCCCCGAACACCCAGGCGGCCACTCCCTCGCGCGGCCCGAACCCGGCGATGTTCAGCGGCAGGCCCATGGCCAGCAGCGCGAGCAGGGTCAACGGGAGCAGCCGGGACAGCGGGGCGTCGGAGCCGGCGGTACGCGCCGCCACCAGGAAGGTGGCCAGGTGACCGGCGACCATCACGGTGGAGGCGACCAGCACCCCGAACCAGGTCCGCCGGGCCAGCAGCCCGGCCCGGACGTCCGCCACGGCGGTGCGCAGTCCTCGCGCCCAGCGCGACCGGCCGGCCCGCGGCAGGACCCGCGCCAGCAGCACGGCCGCCAGCCCGGCGGCGACCAGCAACGCGACGGCGACCGGCAGGTACGGCCGCACCGGCGACGGGAAGGCGGCCAGCACCACCAGCGCGACGGCCACCAGAACCACCTGACCGGCGGCACGTTCCCAGACCACCGCGCGGATGCCCCGGCTGACGTCACCGGCGTCCCGGCCGTGCCGTACCGCCCGGTGCACGTCGCCGAGCACACCGCCGGGCAGGGTGGCGTTGAGGAACACCGCGCGGTAGCAGTGCGCTACCGCGGTCGTCAGCGGCAGCCGTACGCCCAGGCCACCGGCGACCAGACTCCACCGCCAGGCCGCGCAGACTGTGGTGAGCACACCGATGAGCAGCGCCGCGGTCAGCGCCGGTGCGTCGATCAGCCGCACCCCGGCCAGGAACGGGCCGGTGCCCACCTGCCACAGCAGGACGGCGAGCAGGCCCACCCCGCCGACGACTCGTGCCCAGGCCCAGAACATCCGCGCCGGTCCTCCCTGAAGATCGTTCACTTGCCCTAGTGCACGTACCAGGGGCGCCAGCGGTTCATCCGCCGGCCAGGAGGTCCCGGTGGTCGACCTGCACCGTGAGGCGGCCGGCCGCCGCGTCGGTCAACCGGCGCTCGGCGTACGCCCGGGCCGGGCCGGCCAACTCCGGACGCTGCGCGCAGGCCGCGCCCAGCCAGCCCCGGAACCACTCGGCGGCCAGGTCCGCCTGGTCCGGGCCGAGTCGCCACGGGCTGGGCCGCTCCCGGACCGGGACGCCCCGGCGGGCGAACGCGGCGGCGGTGGCCGCGACGGCGTCCGGGCCGAGCAGCCGCCGGCCGTCGACGGTACGCCGCTGGTGGTCGTTGAACGCGGCCTCGACCGCCGGGTCCAGCGGGTCGGGCGGGGTGAGCTGGACCCGCCCGGTGACCGAGATCGCGAACAGGGTGGGACGGCCGGCGTCGACGCAGGCGGCGACCACCCGCTCGACCTCCTCGACGGTCAGCATGTCCAGCAGCGCGGACGCGGTGACCAGGGCGCCGTCGGCCAGGTCCGCGCCGGTCAGCCGGGTGAGGTCCCCGCACTTGGTGCTGACCGTGACCGGCGCGCCGTCGGCGGCGGTGACCCCGGCCATGCCCTCGGCGGCCCTGGCCAGCAGGTCGGCGTCCCGGTCGTGCAGCACCCAGTGCTGCGGGCCGGGCAGCCGGGCAGCCAGCCAGCGGCTCATCGAGCCGGTGCCGCTGCCCAGGTCGTGGATCCGGATCGGGGTGTCGCCTGCCAGCGCGGGGCGGACCACGTCGACCAGGTCCTCGGCGCGGGCCGCCGCGTCGGCGGGCTCGCGCAGCCGCAGCCAGTCGGCGAACGGCAGGGTCTCCTCGACGGTCATGCCGCCACCTCCTTGAGCACGGCGGCCAGCAGCGCGGTCGTCACCGGCCAGTCGGTCAGGGTGTCCCGCCGGGCCAGGGCGGCACGGCGCAGCCGGGCGCGCAGGGCGTCGTCGCCCAGCCAACGGGCCAGCGCGTCGGCCAGCGCGGCCGGTTCGTCCGGCGGGACCAGCAGCCCGGGGCGGTCACCGCCGGGGACCCGGCCGAGCGCCTCCGGCAGCCCACCCACGTCGGTCGCCAGCACCGGCAGCCCCCGGGCCAGAGCTTCGGTGACGACCATCCCGTACGTCTCGCCCCGCGAGGGCAACACCAGCAGGTCGGCGGCGGCGTACGCGGCGTCCAGCGCGGCGCCGGTCAGCGGGCCGGCCAGTCGGACCCGGTCGGCGACACCCGCGCCGGCGAGGCGCTCCCGCAGCCGGTGCACGAGGTCCGGCTCCCGGGCCAGCGTGCCGGCGCAGACCAGCGTCCACGGCAGCCCCGCGAGCGTGGACAGGGCCTCCACCAGCACGTCGTGTCCCTTGTGACGGGTGACGGCCGCCACGCAGAGCAGCCGGTCGCCGGCGACCGAGCCGGGCGCCGGCGGGGCGGGCGTCACCCCCGGCGGCGCGGCCCGGACCCGGTCGGCGGGCAGCGGATGGCGGGCCAGCAGTCGCCGGCGCGTCCACTCGCTGGTGGTGACGACGGCCCGTGCGGTGGCCAGGGCGCGGGCCTCGGCCTCGTCGTCCAGCGGCAGGTGCACCAAAACGACCAGGCGCAGCCGCTGGGCGTGCGGGGCGAGCAGGTCTGGAACGGTCGAGGCGATCAGGCCGTCGAGCAGCACCACGGCGTCGTCCGGCGTCGCGGCCAGCAGGCGGGCCAGCTCCGCCCGGTCGGCCGGGTCGGGGTTCGGCCAGGCGCCGGGCACGGCATGTTCACGCACCGACCAGCCCCGCTCGCCGAGCCCTCGACAGATCCGCCGGTCGTAGGTGTTGCCGCCGCTGGGCGTGGCCGGGTCGTCGATGTCGCCAGGCAGCACGACATGCACCACGTTGCCGGGCGAAGCGGGCCGGTCGACCGGTGTCGCCCGGCCCGCCCCGATCACAGTTGCCGCTCGTAGCTGGCCCAGGCGATGTGCGACTCGTGCAGGGTGACGGTGATGCCGGACAGCTCACGCGCCCCGGCGCCCAGCTCACCGGCGTGCGCCCGCTCGGCCAGCCGGTCGGCGACGGTGCGGGCCAGCACCTCGGTGGTGGTGTTCACTCCGGCGAACGCGGCCTCGTCGTCGAGGTTGCGGTAGGTCAGCTCGCCGAGCACTGCCCGCAGCTGCTCGGTGGCCAGACCGATGTCGACCACGATGCCGTCGGCGTCCAGGTCCGGCCGGCGGAACGTCGCGTCCACCACGAAGGTCGCGCCGTGCAGGCGCTGGGCCGGGCCGAACACCTCGCCCCGGAAACTGTGGGCGATCATCATGTGATCCCGAACGGTCACGCTGAACACGGTCACTCCCCGTCGTCGTAGGTGATGAGGTGGCAGAGCGCGGCAAGGTCACCGGCGCTCAGTCGAGCGAGGACGTCGGGCAGCTCCTCGAACCGGGACGCGCCGGTGATCAACGCGTCGAAGGCCGGATCGTCGAGCAGGTCCAGGGCGAGCGCCAGCCGGTCGGTGTAGCTGCGCCGCCCCCGCCGTGCGGGCGCGACCATGCCGACCTGGCTGCTGCGCACGGTCAGGCGTCCGGAGTGGAACGCCCCGCCGAGCGACACCTGCACCGGGCGGTCGCCGTACCAGCTCAGCTCGATCACCGTGCCCTCCGGCGCGAGCAGGTCCAGCGACTGTTGCAGACCGGCGGCGGTGGCGCTGGCGTGCACGACCAGGTCCTGATCGCCGGACGCGTCGGCCGGCTGGGCGAACCCGACGCCGAGCGCGCCCGCGATCCCCGCGCGGCGGGCGTCGGTGTCGACCAGCTCGACCTGCACGCCGGGAAAGCGGGCGAGCAGGGCCGCGACGCAGCAGCCCACCATGCCCGCACCGACCACGCTGACCCGGTCGCCGACCAGCGGCGCGGCGTCCCACAGGGCGTTCACCGCGGTCTCCACCGTGCCGGCGAGCACCGCGCGGGCGGGCGGCACGTCGTCCGGCACCGGCACCACGGCGGTGGCCGGCACGACGTACGCGCTCTGGTGCGGATGCAGGCAGAAGACCGTGCGTCCGAGCAGCTCCGGTGGGCCCTCTTCGACCACGCCGACGCTGAGGTACCCGTACTTCACCGGGCCGGGGAAGTCGCCCTCCTGGAAGGGCGCACGCATCGCGGCGTGCTGGTCGGCGGGGACCCGGCCGGCGAAGACCAGCGTCTCGGTGCCCCGGCTGACCCCGGAGTAGCGTGCCCGGACCAGCACCTCGTCGGGGCCCGGAGCGGGCAACGACACCGGCCGGATCTCCGCCGCGCCGGGCTCGCGCACCCAGCAGGCGTACGCCTCGCGGATCACCGTCGCGCACCTCACCTTTGCTCCCGGCCGAACCGAACGGCCACCTTTTCCGTGTTCCCTGTCGGGGTCGTCGATCATAAACACGGAGGTACGGTGCCCACGGTTCGAAGTGGTCCGATGATCGGGCTGAGCGCGCAACTGGTCGTGCTGGCGGCGCTGACCGCCACGGTGGGGCTGGGCGGCGCAGCCTGGCTGGTCGGGACCGGCTACGCGATGGTCACCTGCGTCGCGTTGAGTCGGGGCCTGCACCGGGCCGGTGCGTCCCGCCTCGGCCCGGCCGACCGGGTGACGCTGACCCGGGCCGTCCTGGTCGGCGCGGTCACCGCGCTGGTGGTCGACTCGTTCGGCCGGCCCGCGCCGGTGGGGTTGCTGGTCACCGTGAGCGCGGTGGCGTTGCTGCTGGACGCGGTGGACGGGCAGGTGGCGCGGCGCACCGGCACGGTGAGCGCGCTCGGCGCCCGCTTCGACATGGAGGTCGACGCGTTCCTGATCCTGGTGCTCAGCGTGCACGTCGCGCCGACCGCCGGCGGGTGGGTGCTGGCCATCGGCGGAATGCGGTACGCGTTCGTCGCGGCGAGCGCGGTGCTGCCCTGGCTGAGCGGATCGCTGCCGCCGCGCTTCTGGCGCAAGGTGGTGGCCGCCGCGCAGGGGGTGGTGCTGGCGGTGGCCGCGGCGGGGGTGCTGCCCGAGCCGTGGACCACTCTGGTGCTGGTGGTGGCGTTGGCTCTGCTGGTCGAGTCGTTCGGCCGGGACGTGGCGTGGTTGTGGCGGCGCCGGCCGGCGTCCCGACGGGCCCTCCCGACGCCGGTTGCCGCGCCGGCGCCGACCTCGCCGCCTGTCCCGCCGGCACGGACCGTGCCGAAGGTGCCCGCTCCGGTGGCCGAACCGCTGGCTCTGCCGACCCGACTGCCGGTGGTCGTGCCGTCGACCGTGGCACTGCCTCCCCTGTTGCCGGTGCCCGCTCCCACGCCGGCGATGGCGACCCGCTCGGGCGGTACGGTCCACTCCGACTGGAGGCTGTGATGACCCTTCCCGCCCGGGTGCGCCGGCTGGCCGGCCGGTTCCGTTCGCGCTCCGCCGGAGCGGACGAGGTGTCGGCGCGTACTCCCGGGGTGTCGGCCGCGGCCGGGCGCGGCCCGGCGCGGCGGGTGGCGGGCGGGGTGGGCAGCGCGCTGGCGGTGTTCCTGGTGTTCGCCGTGCTGGTCGGCCCGGACCGGCTGGGCCTGCTCACGCCGGGCGCCTTTTTGCGCATTCCGCTGGAGGGGCTGCTCGTCGCCGCGCTGCTGCTGGCCCTGCCGGCGCGGCCCCGGCGGCTGGTGGTGGCCGTGGTCGGGCCGCTGCTCGGCCTGCTCGCCATCGTGAAGCTCGCCGACCTGGGCTTCCGGACGGCTCTCGACCGGCCGTTCGACCTGGTGCTGGACTGGCTGCTGCTGGACGACGCGTTCGGTTTCGTCCGTGACTCGGCCGGTCGGGCCGGCGCGGTCGGCGCGGTGATCGGCGTCCTGCTGCTGGTCGGCGCGCTGCTGCTGGTGCTGACGCTGGCGCTGCGTCGGTTGGCGTCGCTGCTGGTCCGGCATGAACGGGTGGCGACCCGGGCGGTGGCTTCACTGACCGTCGCGTGGGTGGCCTGCGCCGTCGTCGGCGTGCGGATCGTACCGGGCGTGCCGGTGGCCGACGCCGGGACGACCGCGCTGGTCGGCGCGCACGCGACCCAGGTGGACGCGCGTCTGCACGACCGGGAGAGGTTCGGCGCCCAGATCGCCGCCGACCCGTTCGACGACACCCCGGGTGATCAACTGTTGACCGGGCTGCGCGGCAAGGACGTCATCCTCGCGTTCGTGGAGAGCTACGGCCGCGACGCGGTGGAGGACCCGGAGCTGGCGCCGCAGGTCAACGCGGTGCTGGACGCCGGCACGGAGCAGCTGCGCGCGGCCGGGTACCACGCCCGCAGTGGCTTCCTCACCTCCCCCACCTTCGGCGGCGGCAGCTGGCTGGCGCACGACACGCTGCTGTCCGGCCTGTGGACGGACAACGAGCAGCGGCACCGCAGCCTGCTGGCCAGCGACCGGCTCACCCTCAACGGCGCCTTCCGCCGGGCCGGCTGGGAGACCGTCGGTGTGCTCCCGGCGGCCACCCAGCCGTGGCCGGAGCAGGGATTTTTCGACTACGACCGCTACTACGACGCGGAGGCGCTCGGCTACCGGGGCCCGAAGTTCAGCTACGCGCCGATGCCCGACCAGTACACGTTGTCGTTCTTCCAGCGGCAGGTTCGCGCCGGCGCGGACCGCCCGGTGATGGCCGAGATCCCGCTGATCTCCAGTCACTCCCCCTGGACGGCGGTGCCGCGAATGATCGGGTGGGACGAGGTGGGTGACGGCTCGATCTACCACGGCTCCGCCGTGGGCGAGGACAGCGGCGAGGCCGACGACCGGAACGCCGGCCAGATCCGCGGCGGGTACCGGCAGGCCATCGCGTACTCGCTGGAGACGTTGATCTCCTACGTGCAGACGTACGGGGACGACGACCTGGTCCTGGTCTTCCTCGGCGACCACCAGCCGTCGCCGGTGGTCACCGGCGAGGGCGCGAGCCGGGACGTGCCGATCACCATCGTCGCCCGCGACCCGGCCGTGCTCGACCGGGCGGCGGGCTGGGGGTGGCAGGACGGCCTGCGGCCCGGTCCGGAGGCTCCGGTCTGGCCGATGGACACCTTCCGGGACCGGTTCCTGACCACGTTCGGGCCGTCGACACCGCCGATCGCCGCGCCCCGCTGAACCAGAGCCAGCGGGGCCGGGCCACCTACAGCCCTGGATCTGGACCTGTTCGCGGCTGCCGACGCCGCTGTGGCTATCCTCGTTCGCGGCGACGACCGGTATGGTCTCGTAGGCTCCGACGGTGGAAAGCAGTCAAGGGCGGCTCATGGCCCATATGTTGGATGCGGCGGAGAACGCCTCGCCGGTCGAGGCGGTCGAGGCGGTCACCCGGGAACTCGGTGCGGCGCTGGGCGCACGTAGCGTCGCGTTCCTGATCGCGGACCTCAGCGGCCGGGCGCTGGTCCGGTTGGCCCACGTGCCACTCGACGGCGGCGGTCAGGGCCGCCGGGACGGTGCTGAGGTCGCCACGGTGCTGCCGTTCGACGGCGGCCCCGCCGAGCAGGCGCTACGCACCCAGACGGTGCAGGTTGTCGCGCAGCCGGACAGGTGGACGGTGTTGGCGCCGGTGACCGACCGTGGTGAGGCGATCGGCCTGCTCGAGATGGTCCTGCCGGACGAACCCGCTCCGCGGGCACTGGAGGAGATCGCCCGCGCGGCGCACGTGTTGGCGTTCGTGGTGATTGCCAACCGGCGGTACACCGACCTTTTCGAGTGGGGGCAACGGACGACCCCGTTCACCCTGTCCGGGGAGATCCAGCGCCGCCTGCTGCCCGGCTCGTTCACGTGTGAGGGTAGTGCGTTCACCCTGTCCGGCTGGCTCGAACCCGCCGCCAGCATCGGCGGGGACACCTTCGACTACAGCGTCGGCCGGGACGTGCTGCACTTCAGCGTCACCGACGCGATGGGCCACGGGGTGGCCAGCGCGCTGACGGCCACGCTGGGTGTGGGCAGCCTGCGCAACAGCCGCCGCCGCGCGGCCGGTCTGGTGGAGCAGGCCGAGGCCGCGAATGCCGATGTCGCCGAAAACGCCGCCGTGCCCGGCAGTTACATCACGGCGGTCCTCGGCCGTCTCGACCTGCGCACCGGGGTGTGCGCACTGCTCAACGCCGGGCACGTGCCGCCGCTGCTGGTGCGCGACGGGGACACCCGGACGCTGCCGCTGCCGGCCAACTTCCCCCTGGGCATGTTCGCCGAGACCGGTTACCGCGCCGGCGAGATCACGCTGCGACCGGGCGACCGTCTGGTGGTGGTCACCGATGGCATGCGGGAGCGCAACGCCGCCAGCCTGGACCTACCGGCCATGTTGCGGTCGATCGCCGGTCTGCACCCGCGGGAGGCGGCCCGGGCCTTGGCCGATGCCGTGCTCGAGGTCAGCGGACCGACTCTGGCCGATGACGCCACCCTGTTCATCCTCGACTGGCACGGCGGGCACAGCGAGGACCGGCGGACCAGCGCTGGCGCCGACCAGGCGCGTGCCAGCACCGCGCTGTCCGACTGACTACCGGCCAGTCGCGTC
Source organism: Micromonospora sp. CV4 (assembly GCF_003667455.1). Classification (NCBI taxonomy): domain Bacteria; kingdom Bacillati; phylum Actinomycetota; class Actinomycetes; order Micromonosporales; family Micromonosporaceae; genus Micromonospora; species Micromonospora sp. CV4. The sequence continues at coordinate 10,986 of NZ_RCVI01000368.1, forward strand.
GTCCTTGGACAGCACGTCGGCCTCAGCCGCCTGCACGCTGTCATGGACATGGATGACTCGATCCACCGACGTGACCGTCAGGACGCTGCGCACAGCGGGCTGCACCCCGGCGAAGCACATCCGGCCGCCCAGCTCACGCAACGCCTTGAACGACACCACCAGTGCGCCCAGCGCGCTGGAGTCCATGAACCCCACCCCGGACAGATCCATCACTATCCGACGGTCACCAGCGTCGATCGAGCGTTGCAGACCCTCGCGCAGCTGCGGGGCCGTCGCCATGTCCAGCTCGCCGTGCACCTCGATCACGGTGCAACCCCGGCCCGGCCGAACCGACAACAGCAGATCCACAACAACCCCTCTCACGCCGATGATCCCCGCTTACCCTATTCTGCCGTCGGGCGAACCGCCGCCGGCCGCCGTACGTCGAGCCGACACCGCGACCGTTTCACCGCAGGCAACGCCGGGTAGTGCTGGTCGCAACCGATGCATCCCGCTTAGCGCAGCAATGTACGAGACAGGAGTCCGGCGTGGTCACGCACGGGCTGAGGAGGAACTGCGCAATGCGCGTGACCATGACGCTGTCACTCCCGCGACAACCGTCCTCGGTGACCCGCGCCCGCCATGTACTCACCACCCTGCTGAGCCTCACCGACGCCGCCGAGGACTCCCGTGGCCACCTCGCCGTGCTGATCACCGAGGCCTGCGCCAACGCGGTGATGCACGCCGATCCCAACAGCAGCGTCGACATCGCCATCATCATCGACGACGACGTCTGCCAGCTCGAGGTCGGCAACCGCGGTAGTGCCCCCAACGGCGCCGGACTCAACGCTGAGCTCCCCGCCCCGCTCACCGTCGGCGGCCGCGGACTGCCCTTGATCGCCGCACTCGCCGACGAGGCCGCCTTCGTCGCCGGGCCACCGGACCACGTGCTGCTACGCATCACCAAACACCTCACCGAGGTACGAACGTCACTGGTCCGATGACCGGAAACGCCAGCCACCTCCTCGCCGTCCAGAGCGGACGACTACCCCTTGTCGGGCGCGGCGGGGCGGGCGCGGACGTGCAGCCGCTCCCCCTGCGGCCCGTAGAGGTTGAGGACCTCGGTGGTGCCGGGGCCCGGGTTGAACACCCGGTGCGGGACGCGCGTGTCGAACTCGGCCACCTCGCCCGGGGTCAGCGTCAGGTCGTGCTCGCCGAGCAGCAGGCGTAGCCGGCCGGAGAGCACGTAGATCCACTCGTACCCCTCGTGGGTCTGCTGGGTGTGCTCCCCGGTGGGGGTGTTGGGCGGAAGGATCTGCTTGAACGCCTGCACGCCGCCCGGTCGGCGGGTCAGCGGCAGGAACGTCACGCCGTGCTGGACGATCGGCTTGGGGTGCACTCGCGGGTCGCCGGTGGCCGGGGCGTCCACCAGCTCGTCCAGTGGCACCTGGTAGGCCCGGGCGAGCGGGAGCAGCAGCTCCAGGGTGGGGCGGCGGCTGCCGGATTCCAGCCGGGACAGGGTGCTCACCGAGATGCCGGTCAGGTCGGAGAGGTGGGCCAGCGTGGTCCCGCGCTGGTGACGCAGGGCGCGCAGCCGTGGGCCGACGGCGGCCAACGCCGTGCTGTCGTCGTTTGCCATAACGGCAAGGATAGTTGCCACCTGGCCGGCGGCGACGGATGGTGGGCTCAGCCGACAACCAAGGGGAGATTCCGGTGGACGAGACATACGACGTGGTGGTGGTGGGCGGTGGCGCGGCGGGGCTCAGCGGAGCCCTGGCGCTGAGCCGGGCCCGACGGTCGGTCCTGGTGATCGACTCCGGCGAGCCGCGCAACGCTCCGGCCGACCACGTGCACAACTACCTGGCGCGGGAGGGGACGCCGCCGGCCGAGCTGGTCGCGGCCGGGCGTGCCGAGGTGGCCGGGTACGGCGGGACGTTCCTGGACGGGCGGGTCGAGGCGGCGACCCGGGACGACGACGGGTTCCGCCTGAGCCTCGACGACGGGCGCGCGGTGCGGGCCCGCCGGCTGCTGGTGACCACCGGGCTCACCGACGAGCTGCCCGACGTGCCCGGGGCGGCGCAACGCTGGGGCCGCGACGTGCTGCACTGCCCGTACTGCCACGGGTGGGAGGTCCAGGACCGGCGGATCGGGATCCTGGCCACCGGTCCGCTGGCCGTGCACCAGGCCGAGATGTGGCGGCAGTGGAGTTCGGACGTGCTGCTCCTGCTGCACGACGCGCCCGCACCGGACGGGGAGACGGCCGAGCGGCTCGCCGCGCGCGGCATCGCCGTGGTGCCCGGCCCGGTGGCCGAGCTGGAGGTCACCGGAGACGCGCTGACCGGCGTACGGCTCGCGTCCGGCCGGGTGGTGGCACTCGACGCGGTGGTGGTCGCGGCACGGCCGGTCCCCCGCGCCGGAATGCTCGTCGGGTTGGGCCTGGCTCCGGAGGAGGTGACGATGGGCGAGCACGTCATCGGCACCCAGATCCCGGCCGACGCCACGGGGGCGACGACCGTTCCGGGTGTGTGGGTGGCCGGAAACGTGGCCGACGTCCGCGGCCAGGTGATCGCGGCCGCCGCGGCCGGACTCACCGCCGGGGCGGCGATCAACGCCGACCTGATCGCCGAGGAGACCCGCGAGGCGGTGGCCGCGTACCGGCAGGTGCTCGCCACGGCGTTCGAGGAGCCGGCGTGGGAGGAGCGCTACCGGTCCCGGCCGGCGGTGTGGAGCGGCCGGCCGAACCCGCAGCTCGTCACCGAGGCCGCCGATCTGACCCCGGGGCGGGCGCTGGACGTGGGCAGCGGCGAGGGCGCCGACGCGGTGTGGCTGGCCGAACGCGGCTGGCGGGTGACGGCGGTGGACATCTCCACCACGGCGCTGAGCCGGGCCGCGGAGCACGCCGAGGCCGCCGGCGTCGGCGAGCGCGTCGAGTTCACGCATGCCGACCTGCGCGACAAGCCGCCCGCCGAGAAGGCGTACGACCTGGTGTCCGCGCAGTTCATGCACCTGCCACCGGCGCAGCGGCGGGAGCTGTTCGCCCGGCTGGCCGCCGCGGTGGCGCCGGGCGGCACCCTGCTGATCGTCGGGCACCACCCGTCGGACCTGTGGACGTCGGCGCACCGGCTGCACCTGCCGGACATGATGTACACCGCCGAGGACGTAGCCGCCTCACTGGACCCAGCCCACTGGGAAGTGCTAACGGCCGAAGCCCGCCCCCGCCCAGCCACCGATCCCGAAACCCGCAACATCACCGTGCACGACGCGGTCC
>NZ_RCVI01000372.1:0-14074 GCF_003667455.1 Micromonospora sp. CV4
GGTCAGGATTAGGGGTGGGGGATCAGGTCGCCCAGGGCGGCGGCGCTCAGGTCGTCGCGGATGAGGGCGGCGTCGCCCTCGATGACCAGGGTCAGCGCGTCCGGGTGCAGGTGGGTGGCCGCGGCGGCGGAGACCTGGTCCACGTCAGCGGCGAGCAGCTCCTCGCGCAGCCGGGCGTGGTAGTCGTCCGGCAGGTCGTGCACCACCAGCGTGGTCAGTGCGGAGGCGATCGCCCGGGGGCTCTGCAACTCGACCGAGAGCTGCCCGGCCCGCCAGGAACGGGCCACCGCCAGCTCGTCCTCGGTCACCCCGCCCACCTGGGTACGGGTGATCTCCCCCACCGCCTCGACCAGGGCCGGCGCGGTTACCGCGGTCTGCACGCCGGAGCTGACCGCGAACCGGCCGAACCGGCGGGACGAGGCGAAGTCACCCCGGATGCCGTACGTGTAGCCGCGCACCTCGCGGATCAGGTGGTTGAGCCGGGAGGTGAACGCCCCGCCGAGCACGGTGCCGGCGAGCGTCATCGGCACGTTGTCGGGATGCGCCCGGTGCGGCGACGGGTGGCCCAGTCGCAGCGTGGACTGCACCGAGCCCGGCCGGTCCACCAGGATGATCCGCCGTCCGGTACGCACCGGCACCTCGATCGGGCCACCCCGGTCGGCCGGGCCTCCACCGGTGCCGGCGAACACCGCGGCGGCCAGCGCGTCCAGGTCGATCCGGTCCAGGTCACCGGCGACGACCAGGGTGCCCGGCCGCAGGAACCACTCGGAGTGGAAGACGGTCACGTCCTCCACGTCCAGCCCGGCCACCGACTCCGGGTCGCCGTACATCGGGCGTCCCCAGCGGTTCTCCGCGCCGAACAGGTCGGCGCGCAACGCCGCGTCGGCGCGCGGGCCCGGGTTGGCCCAGTCCATCCGCAGCGCGTTGGCCTCGTCGTCGCGGACCCGCCGGACGTCGGCCGGGTCCAGTCGGGGCGTCCGGACGGCCTCGGCGAGCAACTGCACCGCAGCGGTCAACCGGTCGACCGGCACCTGGACGCTGACCTGGAAGGAGTCCCAGTCCAGCCCGGTCACCAGCTCGGTGCCGAGCGCCTCGATGGCCAGCGCGTACGCGGTCGCGTCCCGCTGAGCGGTGCCCTCCTCCAACGCCTTGGCCAGCACCCCACCCAGCCCCTCCTTGCCGGTCGGCTCCCGGCCGGCGCCGGCGTCGAGCAGCAGCAACGCGACGGCGAGGTTCTGCCCGGGCAGGTGGGCGGCGACCACCTGCCCACCGCCCACGGCGCGGCGGACCACCGGCGGGAACCGGTACGGGCGGGCGGCGCCCGGGCCGGGACGGTCGGTGATCAGCGTCATCGGGTCTCCTCGGGCAGGTAGGTCAGGGTCACCCGGTCGGCCGCGCCGAGCACGTCGGCGGCGGTCTCGGCGATCTGCTCGGCGGTCACCGCGAGCCAGGCCGGCAGGCGCTCGGCGGCCTTCGCCGGGTCACCGAACTGGGTGGCGTACCGGCCGAGCGTGTCCGCACGGCCATCCACAGTCGACATCTGACGCCACCACGCGGTGCTCAGCAACGCCTTGGCGCGGTCCAGCTCCGCCGCGGTCACCGGCACGGTGGCCAACTCGTCGACGACCTCGGCCAGCCCCTCGGCCAGCCGCTCGGCGCTCACGCCGGGGCGGGCGGTGGCGGTGGCGATCAGCGGCGCCGGGGCGTGCGCCAGGTCCACCCCGTACGCGCCGACCAGGTCCGGCTGGGCGATCCGCTCACCGTCGGCGAGCCGCTGGTAGAGCCGGCTGCCCCGGCCACTGCCGAGCACGGTGGCGAGCACGGTGAGGACGTCGTACCCCGGGCTGCCGAACGGGTAGCCGCGGTGCGCGACGTACACCCGGGGGGCCGGCACGTCGCCGGTCACCTGCTCCACGGCCGGCCGGCCGGTCGCCGGGACGCTCCGGCCGTCCGGGGCGGGCGGGATGTCCTCGCGCGCGGGCAGCGCGCCGAAGTACTTGTCGGCCAGCGCGAACACCTCGGGGGCCGCGGCGTCGCCGACCACGGTGAGCACGGCGTTGTTCGGCGCGTAGTACGTCTGGTGGAACGCCTGGAAGGTGGCGAGGTCGGCGGCGTTGAGGTCGGCCATCGAGCCGATCGTCGCGTGGTGGTACGGGTGACCCGGCGGGTAGAGCAGCGGCAGCAGCCGCAGCCAGGCGTCGCCGTACGGGACGTTCTCGTAGCGCTGCCGGCGCTCGTTCTTCACCACGTCGCGCTGGTTGTCCAGGGTCTCCTGGGTGAGCGCGGGGACCAGGCCGCCCATCCGGTCGGCTTCCAGCCAGAGCGCCAGCTCCAGGTGTTCGGCCGGGACCGTCTCGAAGTAGTTGGTCCGGTCCGGGTTGGTGGTGGCGTTGAGCGAACCGCCGGAGCCCTGGATCAGCTTCATGTGCTCGGTCTTCGCCACGTTCACCGAGCCCTCGAACATCAGGTGCTCGAAGAGGTGGGCGAAGCCGGTCTGCCCGGCCGGCTCGTGCCGGGAGCCGACGTCGTACCAGAGGTTGACGGCCACCGCCGGGGCGGTGCGGTCCTCGCTCACCACCACGCGCAGGCCGTTGTCCAGTCGGGACGTCTCGATGGGCCAGGGGTAACCGCTGTCGGGCATGACACGACGCTATCCGATCTCGCGGGCGGAAAGGTGACGTGCGGTCGGTCGGCGAGCCGACCCACCGGCATCGAGCCGGCCGTTCGGGGTACCGGTGGGGCATGCCCGCGCCGCCCCACACCCCGCCCGCGTCCCGCACCGCCGGCCGGGCCGCCACCGCCGTCGTACGCGCCTCCGCCGCACTGACCCGGCTGCGCCGCGGCCGGCTGCTGCACCCGACCGGCCGCTCGTTCTCCGGCGAGGTGATGATCTGGGGTACGCCGGGCCCGCCCACCGGTGTGGGCCTGCTCGACGACCCCGGCCGGTACCGGGCCACCGTCCGTTTCTCCAAGGGGGTGCCCACCGCCGGCGGCTGGCCCGACGTGCTGGGCCTGGCGGTACGCGTGCACTGCGGGCGCCGCCCGTTCGACCTGCTGGTCAGCTCCAGCGGCGCGGCACCGCTGCTGCGGAACCTGCCGCTGCCCCGACGCCGCTTCGCCGGGACGTACAGCACGATCATGTGCTACCGGGCGGGTCGACGCCGGCTCTGGCTGGCCGCGTTGGCCGACCCCGATTCGGTCGACCTCGGCCGGAGCCTGGCCGCGGTGGCCGCCGCGACCCGCGCGGACGCGCCGCGCCTGGTGCTCGCGGTCGCGTCCGCCGTGGGGCCGTGGCGGCCGGTCGGGCAGGTCAGCATCGGCGCCCAGCTCAGCGCTCGGGACGACGCCGCGCTCGCCTTCGACCCGGTGCGCAACCTGCCACCGGGGCTACGGGCGGCCGGCCCGCTGACCTGGCTGCGGGACCAGACCTACCGGGGCTCGCGCCGGGGGCGCGGAGCAACCGTTCAGTCCGGTGGCTCGGACGCGACCACGGTCTGATCCGAGGTGCGGTGCTCCAGCACCGTGTCCGGGGCCGCGTTCTGGTCCTCCTCACGGATGTCGGACTCGGTGAGGATGGCGTCGGCCTGCGCCTCCGGGTCGTCGCTGCCCACCGCCGCCTCCTCGGGCAGGAGGTGCGCGCGGGACTCCACCCGGTCCTGATCGCTCTGCTCGTCAGTCATGGCACCCCTGTTACCCCGACCCCGGCCCCGGCACGCGGCGTTCCGCCGCTTGGTTGTGCGGGCCCCGCCGCCCGTCGGGTACGCTGGCCCGATGACGCGTTCGTATCGATGGTTTAGGCAGCCGGCTCGCACGCCGGTGACTTCACCATGATCTGACGTCACCACGGACCGAGCCGGCTGGGCAGGAGCTGTCGTTCCTGCCCTTTTGCGTACGAGCAGCCGGCTCGTCCCGGGCACCGGCCCCGGGCACGGTCGGCGGAAGGATGCCCACCGTGACGACCCCGGAGACCGACCGGGTCAGCGATCAGCGGATCGACCGTGTCGTGCCGCTGACCACGCCCGCGCTGCTGCACCACGAGTTGCCCCTGGACGCCCCGCTCGCCTCGGCCGTGCTGACCGGCCGACGCGCGGTGGGTCGCGTGCTGGACCGCGAGGACGACCGCCTGCTGGTGGTGGTCGGCCCCTGCTCGGTGCACGACCCGGCCGCCGCCCTCGAGTACGCGCACCGGCTGCGTACCGCCGCCGACCGGCTCGCCGACGACCTGCTGATCGTCATGCGGGTCTACTTCGAGAAGCCGCGCTCCACGGTGGGCTGGAAGGGCCTGATCAACGACCCGGGGCTGGACGGCAGCGGGGACGTCAACACCGGCCTGCGGCGGGCCCGGGCGCTGCTGCTCGACGTGCTGCGCCTCGGACTGCCGGTGGGCTGCGAGTTCCTCGACCCGATCACGCCGCAGTACATCGCGGACACGGTGGCCTGGGGCGCGATCGGCGCCCGCACGGTGGAGAGCCAGGTGCACCGGCAGCTCGCCTCCGGCCTGTCCATGCCGATCGGCATGAAGAACCGTCCCGACGGCAGCATCGGCACCGCCGTGGACGCGATCCGCGCCGCCGGCGTCCCCCACGTCTTCCCCGGCATCGACTTCTCCGGCACGCCGGCGATCATGCACACGCGGGGCAACACCGACGGGCACCTGGTGCTACGCGGCGGGGGCGGCCGGCCCAACTACGACGCGGAGTCGGTGGCCGGGGCGCTCGAACTGCTCCGCGCGGCCGGGCTGCCGGAGCGCCTGGTGATCGACGCCAGCCACGCCAACAGCGGCAAGGACCACCGCAACCAGCCGCTGGTGGCCGCGGACGTGGCCGCCCAGCTGGCCGCCGGCCAGCGCGGGATCACCGGTGTGATGCTGGAGTCGTTCCTGCTGTCCGGCCGGCAGGACCTCGACCCCACCCGGGAGCTGGTGTACGGCCGCTCGGTCACCGACGCCTGCCTCGGCTGGGACGACACCGCGGAGGTGCTGGACCACCTGGCCACCGCCGTCCGGGCCCGTCGGGCCACCCTGCCCACCCTCGCCTGATCCGTCGGCGGGTTTGTGACGGTGGACACGGCGGCGGGCGGAACAGCATCGGGGGTCGGCCCGTTGACTGAGGTGTCGGTGTGCCCAGTCCCCGGGCCTCACCTAAAATAGCCTTCGCGGAATACCGTCCGGCTGGAGCCGCGTAGCGCCACTCGCCGAGAGGCGACCTGCACACCGACACCAGTGCCGCCCCCGGCCCACCCGGCCGGGGGCGGCACTGTCTGTGCCTTCCCGAACCTCCGCCGCCCCGGAACGGCCGAGACAGCCGGGGACGGGCTGGGCCGAGCATCAGCCACCCCTCCCCGCCGCTCTGCCCCACCCCCCTTTGCTCTGCACCCGCCCATGCGACACGTACGGTCCGTAACTGGCGCACGGGCGGGTGCAGAGCAAAGGCATGTCGAAGTGCCATTGATCGGAGGCACGGCCGGCCCGTTGGCGTGACGTTTGACCGATTCCGGCCCGGGTAGCTGATCGGCGTGACCGACGACGCATCCGTGGCCGGCGAGCCGGACACCCGGGCCCTCAACGACCTGCTCGACGACATCTACCGGGGTCAGGAGCGGGTCACCCAGGCGGACATCTACCGCCGTGCGGTGGCCGCCGACCTACCGGCGGACCTGCTCGCCCGGCTCGACTCGCTGCCCGAGGGCGAGTACGCGGTGGACGAGGTCAGCGACCTGCTGGGCGGGTCCGTCGGGTGAACGAGCCGCAGCGCATCCCGGGCCCGAGCGCGCCCGCTTCGCCGCCGACCGCAGAAGGGACACCGAGATGACACACCACGAGGACCACGACGAGAAGGTGCCGGCGCTCGGCCAACCGCCGAAGGGCAGAGACACCACGCCCGAGCCGGACTTCGCCAACGAGCACGACAAGACGGCGGTGGATCGGGACATCATCACCGGGGCGGACGAGGACGAACGGGAGCCGGAGTCGCCGCACGGCTGGTCCGGCATGCAGCGCTGACGCGTACGGGAAGCGGGGGCCGGCAGAACGCCGGCCCCCGCTTCGTTTCGTCCGCGGATCAGTCGTCGTCGTGGCCGCCCTCGGCGGCCTGCTGCGCGCTCGCGTACGCCATCTGGAGGAAGTCGGACGCGGCGACCGCGGTCAGCGCGGTGGCCACCAGCCGGGTCAGCCGGGGCGCGAGCACCAGGCCGCCGGTCAGCCCGGTGGCCACCCAGACCGCGAGACAGAACGGGCAGCTCATCAGCTCGCCGATGGCGTGCCGGGTGGAGCTGCCCGAGTCGCGGACCTGCTCCATGACCTCGCCGCTGCCGATCGGGCGGTCGTAGCGGGTGAACGGCGCCCGCAGCGGGCTCGTCACCGCGTCCTTGGACAGCAACCGGCTGAGCTTGTGCGTGGCGATGGAGAGCAGCACCACGTCGGCCGGTGCGGGCCGTTCGGGCACCGGTCGCCCGGTGACCTTGACCAGTCCGGCGATGGCACCGGTCACCCCGGCGTAGGTGCCCATCGCCGCCAGGTAGCCGCCGAGCGGGCGGTGCTCGTGCGGCGCGTACGCCCGACGTAGCCGTGCCGCCTTCTGTCGCAGGCCAATGCCGGTCACCCGTTCTCCTCGCGTGTCGTGGTGGCGCGGGAGCACTCCTCCCGCGTGGCCGGCGACGTCTCAGCCGGCCTGGAGGTTGTCGGCGACCTCGCGTACCAGGTTGCTCAGCGCCTCGTCGGCGAGCTGGTCCGGAGCCGCCCCGCCCGAGCCGTCGGCCAGGTCGAGCTGGATCCGGGCCCCGCCGGAGTCCGCCGGCTCCACCCGGATCTCCGCGGACCAGTCGGCGTCGTCACCGCCCCAGCGCGCCCGCAACTCCTCGCCGTTGATCTCTGAGGCCGGGCTGCCGTCGCCCCGCAACGGCTCCGGCAGCCAGGCCGAGGCCCGGGCCGGATCGGTGGCCGTGTTGAAGACCACCTCGGGGGGCGCGGACATGCCACGCACAGCGCGCGCCGCCATCAGGCGTCCCGCAGGCGGCTCGGGTCCACCTCCCGGCCCGGGTGGCGGGCCAGGTACTCGGTCTCGAGCTCCGCCGTGCGGCGCAGGTGGTTGGCGAGCGCGGAATCCGCCGCGTGCCGGAGGGTGTCCAGCCGGGTGCGGTGCAGGCTGTGCATCTCCCGGATCAGGTCCTCGTCGCTCAGCTCCGTCGGGTCGACGCCGAGCACGTCACCGTCGAAATCCGCGCCGGCATCCGCCGGGTCGGCGAGGTGGTCGCCGCCCCACTCGGGCACCCGCTGCTCCGGGCTCATGTCCGTGCTGCCACTGGTGTCCGTGCTGCCACTGGACGGAAAGCCGTCCTCGCGTACCGATCCGGTCATCATCGCCCCCCTGGTCTCGTTTGGGCTGGCGTCTAGACGGATGCCCACACCGGGTGACGCCAAACCCTCCCCGCCGTGCGACAACTACGACACGGTGTCGGAGAGCGGCCCGGTTCCCGGTACCCTCGACGCCATGAGGTGGCTCTGGACCCCGGCGTGGATCGCGCGTCACGTGGCCATGGTCGTGCTGGTCGTGGGCTTCCTCGGGTTGGGCTGGTGGCAGGTCAGCCGCGCCACCGCCGGCAACAGCATCAGCTGGGGATACGCGGTCGAGTGGCCGGTCTTCGCCGGCTTCGTCGTCTACGTGTGGTGGCGTGAGGTGCGGTTGGCCCGCCGGAAGGCGGCGGCCGCCACCGAACCGCCGGGCGACCCCGCCGACGCGCCGGCCGCCGACGCGGCTCCGGCCGCGGCCGCCGGGTCCCGACCGGCGGTACGCCGACCGGTCCGGGTGGCCCGGGTCCGGGCTGCCAGCGGGCCGGTCGAGGACACGGAGCTGGCCGCCTACAACGACTACCTGTCATGGTTGAACGCCAATCCGGGCGCCCGGCCCGGTGACTATCCCGGCTGAGCCGGGGCTCGGAAGGACGGACGAAGGTGGGCGCAGCCCTTACCCGGTACCGCGTGATCGCCTGGATCGTGGGCGTGGCGCTGATCCTGCTGGTCGTGATCGGCATGCCGCTGAAGTACGGGTTCGACAACCCGGTCGTGGTGGAGACGGTGGGGCAGGCGCACGGCTTCCTCTACATGGTCTACCTGCTGGCCGCGTTCGACCTGAGTCGTCGGGCCGAGTGGCCGCTGAAGCGGATGCTCCTGGTGATGCTGGCCGGCACCGTGCCGTTCGTCTCGTTCTACGCCGAGCGGCGGGTCACCGGGTGGCTGGCGCGCCCCGCGGAGCGTACGCCGGAGCCGGTCGCCAGCTGATCGGCGAACCGTCGGCGCCACGGCCCCGCAAGGGCCGTGGCGGGTCGGCGCACGTCAGCGGCTGGGCCGCCACGGGTCGGCCGAGGCGAGCGGATCCGCCCAGCCGCCGTACCGGTTGACCTCCCGGGCACGCAGCAGTGCGCGGGTGACCTGGCCGAACTGCCGCTCGTCGTCGGCGCTGAACAGCAGCACCTCCGCACCCCGGTGCCACCCCCACAGCTCGTGCGGGGGCGGCCGCCAGCGATCGCCGACCAGGGCCAGCGCCGCCGGCAGCAGGAACACCGCCCCGAGAATGAGGTACGCCCCGGCGGTCAGCCGCTGCAGGCCGCCGGTGAAGCCGAGCAGCAGCCCGACGCCGCCGAGCATGGCGGCCGTGATCATGACCGCCCGGACGGCGATCCGGTCGTGTGGGCCACGGGTGGTACGCAGGTGGGTCAGGTCGGCGATCCGGTAGCTGGTCCGGCCGACGGTGAACCGGTCGACGGTCACGATGATGCCGGGCCGCGCGTACAGCAGGGTGGTCCGGGCGCCGGGCACCGTTCGCTGCGGTCGCTTCGTTGCGCCTTCACGATTCACGGTTCCTCCCGTGGGGCGGTTCGCCGGGTTGGCCCGCAGGTCACAGGCATCGCTGCCTGTCGACGGGATTCCCGGCTCCGGTGTTCATTGTGTTGCGGCGGCGCCAGCCCGCCGGGCCAATTACCGGCTTCCGACAGCTCGCCCGTGCGGCGGACATCGTCGAGAAACAGCATCCATTTCAGGTTTTATCGGTTATGGAGCGCAGGTATCCGGCGGCATACGCCCGGAACGACGAAAGCCGCACAACCGTCAATTGCCTACAAGACGGACGCTATGGCTCGTTCCTCGAGCGTCGGCAGCCACGCTGAAGGCCAGCGGGCGCAGCGGCCCTACCGGCCACAACGCCAACATTCGCCCCTACTTCAACTGCGGACGACAGCCGTCCCGGGTTAGGTTGGGCGAGCCGGTCCGGCCCAGTGCCGTCCGCCCGGGTGGCCCCGGCCGGTGTCGCCGAGGGCATCAGCAGCCCGCCGGCGGCCTTGGGAGAGGGGCCTTCCGCTCTTGTCATCCCTGAGAAACCTGCTGCGCACCATGGCGCTGGCCGGCATGTCGGCCGCGTTGCTCGCCCCGACGGCGGTGGCCCACGCCGAGCCGTCCCCCGCCGACCTGACCCGCCGGATCGAGACGTCCTCGGCCCAGTTGGAGCGGGTCGTCGAGTCGTACAACAAGCTCACCGAGGAGATCAAGACCAACAAGAGCGCCGTGGCCCGATTACAGGCCCGCATCGGCCCACTGGAACAGCAGGCGGAGCAGAGCCGGGCCGACGTCGCCCAGCTGGCCAACACCGCGTACAAGAGCGGCGAGCTGCAGACCGCGGACGCGCTGCTGCGTACCGGCGGCTCGGCGGCGCTGCTGGATCGGCTCGGCGCGCTCGACCAGCTCACCCGTCAGCGGCAGGAACGCATCTCCGGCTTCACCGCGAACCAGCGACGGCTGCTCGACGAGAAGCGCCGCCTGGACGCCACGCTGACCCGGCAGGCCGCGCAGGCCCGCCAGCTGGCGGTGGGCAGGAAGCAGATTGAGAGGGACCTGGCCAAGCTGTACGAGCTGCGCCGGCAGGCGTACGGGGCGCCCACCGAGCAACCCGCGCCCAAGGCGCCGGCCGAGGCCGGGAAGGCACCCGCCGTCTCGGGTGCTGCCGGCACTGCGGTGCGCTACGCCTTCGGGGCGCTGGGCAAGCCGTACGTGTGGGCGGCCGACGGGCCGAACGGCTACGACTGCTCCGGGCTGACCTCAGCCGCCTGGCGGGCGGCCGGAAAGTCGCTGCCGCACAACACCCGGATGCAGTGGGGGGCGGTCGCCCACATCGGCCGGGGTGACCTGCGCCCGGGAGACCTGATTTTCTACAACGGGCTCGGGCACGTCGCCCTCTACGTGGGCGGCGGTCAGGTGATCGACGCACCGAGCGCCGGCCGCAACGTGCTCAAGCGGGGCATGAACATGATGCCCATCCAGGGCTACGGTCGGGTCCGCTAGCCGCCAGCAGATACGGCGAACGGCCGGCGTCCCCCTATCGGACGCCGGCCGTTCGCCGTCATTGCTACCAGGTCAGGCTGCCTGCAGCCCCTCCGCGCGGGCCAGCTCACGGAGCCGGCCGAGGGCCTGGATCTCCAGCTGCCGGATCCGCTCGCGGGACAGCGAGAACCGGGACGCGACCTCGGTGAGCGAGTGCTCGCGGCCGTCCTCCAGCCCGTAACGGGCCCGCATGATGCCGGCCGAACGGTCGTCCAGGTGGTTGAGCAGCCCCTCGATGCGCTGCCGCTCCAGCCCGGAGAGGACGATGTCCTCCGGCGACGGGGCGTCGGTGTCGGCGACCAGGTCGCCGAGCTTGGTGTCGCCGTCGTCGCCGACCGGCGTGTCCAGCGACACGGTGTCCTGCGACCAGCGGCGCAGCTCGTTGACCCGCTCGACGGTGACGCCGAGCGACGCCGCGATCTGCTCCGGCTCCGGGTCGCTGCCCAGCTCACGGGTGAGCTGGCGCGCCACGTTGCGCATCCGGTTGACGTCCTCCACCAGGTGCACCGGCAGTCGGACGGTGCGCTCCTGCTGGGCGATCGCCCGGCTGATGGCCTGGCGGATCCACCATGTGGCGTAGGTCGAGAACTTGTAGCCACGCTCGTAGTCGAACTTCTCAACCGCCCGGACCAGACCGGTGTTGCCCTCCTGGATCAGATCCAGCATGGGCATGCCCGAGCGCACGTAACGGCGGGCGATCGACACGACCAGTCGCAGGTTGGCACGGATGAAGAGGTCCTTCGCGTGCTCCCCCTCGACGACCAGCCGCTCCAGGTCGGCCCGGTCGACGCCATCGGGGACGCGGTCCTCACCGAGCAGGTGCTCGGCGTAGAGGCCGGCCTCGATCGCCTTGGAAAGATCGACCTCCCGGGCGGCGTCCAGCAGTGGCGTCCGGGAGATCTCGTGCAGGTAGACGCCGACGAGGTCGCGCTCCTCGGCGACCTGATCGGTTCGCATGCCGATGTTCTTGTCCACGTTGCCCACGGTCCCCTCGCTCGCGCCGGTTGCCCGGTTCCTTGCCATCCCCACGTCCGTCAGCCCCCCGGTAACTTCCGCTGTGCCCACCGGTGCTGACACCTACACAACAGATGAGACGTGTCGGGGATTCCATGTCGTGAGTCGAAAGTGTCACGAATGCCTGAGTAGTAGCTGAGAGCACGGTCCATGTTTGCTGTCAGCACCCCGTCGGGTGGCTCGCCGCTGGGCACCACATACGGGTTGGCGGGTCGGCGAATCGCCGAACGCCCGCACCAATGGCAACACCGCCCGCCGCGGGGGCACAGCGACCCGGGTCACCACCGCGCTGCGATCCTGGTCACTGCCAGATACGCACCGGTGGACCGGTCGGTTCATCCACGGGGGTGTTATTACCCCCCGCCCCGATGAACAATCCGGAGCCTCATTCGCTTCCCGCCGGCGACGCGGGCGGGTGGCGTCAGGTGGCGAGCAGGGCGAGGGCGCCGCGTACCTGGTCGGCGGAGCGGGCCAGCGCGGCCCGCGCGGCCGCGACCTCGGCGCCGGAGACCAGCGCGACCAGGGCGGTCTTCAGATCGCCGTCGGCCTCGTTGAGGGCCCGCCGGGAGACCTCCTCCGAGCAGCCGGTGGCCTCGACCAGGATCGAGATCATCCGCCCGCGGAGCTTCGCGTTGGTGGCCACCATGTCGATCATGAGGTTCGAGTAGACCCGACCCAGGCGCACCATGACGGCGGTCGAGAACGCGTTGAGCACCAACTTCTGCGCGGTGCCCGCCTTCATGCGCGTCGACCCCGTGACGACCTCGGGTCCGGTGTCCACCCCGATGAACACGTCGACCGAGCCGGCCGCCTCCGCCTCCGGATTGGCGCAGAGCAGCACCGTCGAGGCGCCCTTGGCGCGGGACGCGGCGAGCGCCCCGAGGACGTACGGGGTGCGTCCGCTGGCGGCAAGACCGACCACGAGGTCACCGGCGCGCACACATCCGGCCGCATCGGCCGCGCCGCCCCGGTCGTCGTCCTCCGCGTCCTCCACGGCCTGCCACATGGCGTCCGGCCCGCCGGCGAGGTGAGAGCAGAACCAGTGCCGAGGCGAGTTGAAGGTGGGGGCCAGCTCGGCCGCGTCGAGCACAGCCAGCCGGCCCGAGGTGCCGGCCCCGAAGTAGTGCACCCGGTGGCCGCCACGCAGCGCCGCGACCGCCAGGTCGACCGCGGCGGCGATCTCGTCGAGCACCGCGGCGACCGCGGTGGGCACCCGCCGGTCGGCCTCGTTGATCAGGGTGAGTACGTCCCGGGTCGACATCAGGTCGAGGTCGGCGCTGAGCGGGTTGCGCCGCTCGGTGGGGGCGCCCACCCGGACAGTCGGGCGGGCGGGGGGTGCTGGCATGTCCTCGTCCGGCTCCACCGCACCGGCCGTCATCCTCGCCTCCGGTTCGCACCCACCCGGTGCGACAGGACGGCCTCGGCGGTCGCCTCGAGAGCCTTGCGCGCCCGGGACCGGTTGCGGGCGGCCACCCCGACGAACAGGCAGTCGACCACGGTGAGTTGGGCCAGCCGGCTGGCCGTCGCGCCGGAGCGGTAGGTGGTCTCCCGGGCCGCGGTGGTCAGCACGAAGTCGGCCACCTCGGTGATCGGCGAGCGCGGGAAGTTGGTCAGCGCCACAGTGACGGCGCCCCGCGTACGGGCCTGCTCCAGCACCTCGATGACGTCGGAGGTGGTGCCGGTGTGCGAGATGCCGATCGCCACGTCGCCACGGCCCAGCAGCGCGGCCGAGGTCAGCGCGGTGTGCACGTCGGGGAAGTAGAAGGCGATCCGGCCGATGCGGTGCAGCTTCTGCTGGAAGTCGGACGCGACGAACCCGCTGGCGCCGGCGCCGTAGATGTCGATCCGGCCGGCGCTGGCGATCGCCTCGACCACCTGCTCGCAGACGGCCGGGTCGAGCTGTTCGGCGGTCTCCTCGACCGCGCGGGCGTCGTTGAACGCGATGGTGGCGATGATCTGGGCGAGGTCGGCGCCGGGCGGGATGTCACCGCCGACCACCCGGGCGTCCGGCGGTTCGACCCGGCGGGCGGCCTCGGCGGCGAGCCGGATCCGCAGCTGCGGATAACCGTCCATGCCGACCGACCGGCAGAACCGGATGACCGTCGCCTCGGATGTCTCGGCTGCGGTGGCGAGATCGGTGATCGTCCGGCGGGCGGCGGCAGCCGGGTCGGCGACGACCAGCCGGGCGACCCGCTGCTCAGCGGGCGACAGCGACGGCAGCAGCCCGCTGATGTGGACGATCAGCCCACCGGGCTCGTGACTCGCAGAAATCTTCGGACTCTTCGCCACGGATGAAACTTACTTTCACGAGGCGTGAGCGTCAACCATGACTCCACGTGTTGGGCAAAGTACCGCCGATCGGGCGAGCCCGTGAGGCCAAGCGTGCCACCGCCGGAACCGGGCCACCTCCCCCGCCGGGCCGGGTCGGCCTGCCGGTCGGCGCCGGGCGCGCGACGTCCGGGTCCGGCCAGACCGTACGGCGTCGCCGAGCAGCCACGCCGGGCAGGGCTCCGCCGACGGCGCGTCGACCCGACCCGACCGGGCGATGCGGACCCGACGAGGCGGGTCGGGGCGATGCGGACCCGACGAGGCGGGTCGGGGCGATGCGGACCCGACGAGGCGGGTCGGGGCGATGCGGACCCGACGAGGCGGGTCGGGGCGATGCGGACCCGACGAGGCGGGTCGGGGCGGTGG
>NZ_RCVI01000226.1:0-69232 GCF_003667455.1 Micromonospora sp. CV4
GCCACCACCACACCCTCGGCGGCGACCCCGAAGCCGAAGCCGACGACCGCCCGCCCGGCCGCACCGGCACCCGCGGTGACCTCGAAGAAGAAGGGCGTCGGCGTCTGGACGTTCAACGGCGTCAGCGCGGCATTGGCCAACTCCACGGCGAGCTGGTACTACACCTGGAACGTGGGCCACCCGGGGGTCACCAGCCCCAAGGGCAGCGAGTTCGTCCCGATGATCTGGGGTGCGAAGAGCGTCACCCCGAGCAACCTGCAACAGGCCAGGAAGAACGGGCGCTACCTGCTCGGCTTCAACGAGCCGGACATGGGCGGTCAGGCGAACATGAGCGTGGAGCAGGCGCTGGACCTGTGGCCGCAACTGGAGTCGACCGGCCTCCCGCTGGGCAGCCCCGCCGTCGCGTGGGGCGGGGACCGACCGGGCGAATGGCTCGACCGCTTCATGACCGGCGCGAAGGAACGCGGCTACCGGGTCGACTTCATCGCCCTGCACTGGTACGGCGGCGACTTCACCACCGCCAACGCGGTCAACCAGCTCAAGGCGTACCTCCAGGCCGTCCACGACCGCTACAAGCTGCCGATCTGGCTCACCGAGTTCGCCCTGATCGACTTCTCCAACGGCGTCCGCTTCCCCAGCCAGGCCCAGCAGGCCGCGTTCCTCACCGCGGCGACCCGGATGCTGGGCGGGCTGTCCTGGCTGCACCGGTACGCCTGGTTCGGCCTGCCCGCCACGGACAAGGACCAGACCGGCCTCTTCCGCACCGGCAGCGCAGCGACCGCCGTCGGCCGCGCCTACCAGGCCGCCCGCTGACCGGAACTACAACAGGTCCACATGGTCCCGCCAGGAGTGCTGGGGCTCGAAGCCCAGCACCCGGCGGGCCTTGTCGATGCTGAGCAGGGTCTCGTGCTCACCGAGGTCCTTGCGGATCTCGACACCCGGATAGACCGCCGCCATCAGGCTGGCGCTGGACCTGCTCATCACCGTGTCGGCGTTGGCGATGATGAAGACCTCGGCGCCCGGCTGGTCGTGGACGAGTGCCCGCTCGACCGCCTGGGCACCGTCGCGGGCATCGATGTAGCCCCACAGGTTCCACCGGCGCAACTGCGGATCCGCGTCGAACGACGGGAACGGCCCGTAGTCCTCGACGTCCATCACGTTGGAGAACCGCAGGCCCACCATCACCAGCTCCGGGTCCCACCGGCAGAAGTGCCGCGCCATCTCCTCCTCAAGAGCCTTGTTCAGCGAGTACGTCGACTCCGGGCGCGGCGCGTACTCCTCGTCGACCGGCGCGTACGGCGGCGGGGTGTCGAACGGCAGCCCCAGCACCGTCTCGCTCGACGCCCACACCACCCGCTTGATCCCTGCCGCCCGAGCCGCCGCGAACACGTTGTACGTGGCGGCCGAGTTGTTCGCGAAGGTGGTCGCGTTGCTGTGCAGCCCGGGGGCCGGTACCGCCGCCAGGTGCACGATCGCGTCGATCCCGCCGGGGTGCTCGTCGGCGCCGCCGGTGAACGCCTCCACCACCTGCCCGTAGTCGGTGAGGTCGACGAGAAGGAACTCGCCGTTCACGTCGCGGGGGTCGCGTCCGCCGGCGCGGTCGACGGCCAGGACGTCGACGCCGATGGCGCGCAGGTGAGTGACCACGGCGCGACCGAGCTTGCCGGTGGCACCGGTGACGACGACACGCTTGGGCAGGGCGGGATTGGTCATGACCCCATCTTCTCCGGCAGAGCGCGGCGCCCCACACGCGGGTGTGGTCCGCTCAGTTCTGGGGGTGGCCGGCCACCGCACTGGTCACGGGTCGCGAGGCCGCCCAGCGGCGGCACAACATTGCGCTGCGGCTCGGCTTCGAAGAGCCGGGCCGACACGGAGCGCCACTGATTGGTAACGTGGCGGCGGTCTCGGCGGTGATGACCGCCGATGTCCCTGGGGAGGGCCGACATGTGGGCGGACGACGCTGCGTTGGAGGCGGCGGCACGCCGGCTCGATGAGTGGGAGTCGTCCCTGGCCGAGCGAGCGTCCCGGGCGACGGCTCTGTCGGCACGGCTTCAGGCACTGACCGGCACCGCCACCACCCCCGACCGGACCGTCGAGGTGACCGTCGACGCATCCGGCCTGCTGACCGAACTGCGGCTGGACGAGCGGATCCGGCAGCATTCTGCGACCCACACCGCCCGTCAGATCATGGAAACCACCAGGGCCGCGCACGTCGACCTGCTGAGGCAGCTCACCGAGGCGACCGCCGAAGCGCTTGGCGACGACGACCCGACCGGACGAGCGCTGATCGACTCCTACCAGCGTCGGTTCGGCTCGGACGAGAGCGTGCCAGATGCCCAGCGGTGACAGCATCCATGTGGACCCGGACGACCTGACCTCCCACGCCGCACACATCGACCGCAACGCCGACAGCCTCGATACCGCCCGCCAGGCCGGCCAGCACGTCCGGTTGAGCGCCGACGCGTACGGGCAGCTCTGCGCGATCATGCCCATCCTGTTGGACGGGCTCCAGCGCACCCTGGTCGACGGCATCGGCACCGCCGCCGGGTCGGTACGCGACACCGCGGGGAGGCTGCGCACGAGCGCGGACCACTACCGGGCGTCCGACGCCCGCGCCGAGCAGGTACTGCGTCAGGCTGGGCGCCAGCGGTGACGACCAATCCACTGGTCGCCACAGCCTTCGCCTCCTCACCCAGCCCTTGGGCCGGCATCTGGATCTGCGAGGACATCGAGCTCATCGCCCAGGGCGTTCGTAACGGCAGTTGGATCGACGGCGGCCTCGGCGTGGTCAGTGCCGGCCTCGACGCGCTCGCCCTCGTCTCCGACCCGGCCGGCGCGCTGCTCCAGTACGGCATCGCCTGGCTCATCGAGCACGTCAAGCCGCTCAGCGAGGCTCTGGGCTGGCTCGCCGGCAACCCGGCAGAGATCGTCGCCCACGCCCAGACCTGGCGTAACGTCGCCTCCTCGCTGCGCGAGGAGGCCACCGGAATGGCCGCCGCCGTCCGCGCTGACGTCGCCGGTTGGGGCAGCACCGCAGGTCCCGCGTACCGGGCTTGGGCCGCGCAGCAGGACCAGGCCATCACCGGGCTCGCCCAGGGCGCCGACACCCTGGCCGCGATCACCGAGGGCGCCGCCGGTCTCGTCGCCGCCGTCCGGCTGCTGGTCCGCGACGCCATCGCCACCTGCGTCTCCCGCCTCATCGTTTACGCGGGCGAACTGGTCATCACCGGCGGGCTCGCCACACCGCTGGTGGTGGAGCAGGTCACCACGACGGTGGCGTCATGGGCCGCACGCATCGCCCGAATGCTGCGGGGCCTGCTGGCCAGCTTGCGCAGGTTGATACCCGAGATCAGACGGCTCGGCGACCTCATCGGGAAGCTGAAGCAGGTGCTCAGCCGTTTGAGGCGAGCTGGACCTGACCCTGGTGACCTCAGTCGGGTACGCAACAGGGGCCGTGGACCCCGAATGCCGATGAACATGGAGTCGGTACAGGTGATCGCCGACAAGTACGGCATCGATGTAACGGGCATCAAGTTCACCATCAACAACAGGATCTCGGGAGTGTGCGGGGTGACCAAGCCGGACCAGTCGGTCATGCTCTGCCGAGAGGCATTTCGGAGCGAAGAGGACCTGGCACGCACTCTGGAACACGAGAGATTCCATGTCTCGGAACTTCAGGATGGAAGCCCTTACCCCACCACCCGCGAGGGTATCGACGCTTTCGAGGATCGGGCCTACGCCCACGAGGAACGATGGTGGAATGATCACCAGATCAGGCCAGAGGGAATGAATTGATGGCAACCTTCGATGAGTGGCTGGACGCGTACGACGTTGTCTACCGCGCCCTGCCGGTGTCGTCTGACCTGCGATGCCCGAACTGCGGCCACCGGACGCTGCGCCTGGTCTTCACCGGACCATCCGGATCTGGATACGGCTACGCCTCGTTCTGGTGTGACACCTGCCTGGAGGGCATCCACCTTTCCAGGGTGCCTATCCCGGACGGGGTACCGGCACGATCCCTCGATGCCCCGGCCGAGGAACGCCACGGGGACATCCCCAGCTATCGGATCGTCACGTAGCCTCCGCTGGACGAGCCTGGCCGCCTCGGCATCGGCCGCGCGGCTGGCCCTCCCGCTCGGAGGCGGTCCGTCGGGGCGACAAGAGCGCAGCCCCTGCTGACTGGGCTCGCTGCGTGCGCGGCCAGAGGCGAGGTTCCATACGAGTTCGGTCCCGAGGACAGGTTTGCTCGAACGTTCATTCCGGACCGGAGCCTCGGTCCGTGAGTATTCATCGTGGGGGACTGATGGCCGGTCTTGTCGTGCTGAAACCTGGGGTCGACTGGAGCGCGACGGGAGGGTTGTTCGACTGGACGCTGGAGTTCCTGATCGGCCGCCTCTCAGACGAACAGACCGCGGCCCACCTCCAGGAAATTGTCGACAACAACCTCGGATCTCTGTGGATCGACGACCTGCCTGCCGCAGCCCAGCAGGAAGTTGTCAAGCACTGGCGAGACGGCCTGGTCGCGGCCGGGGAGCAGCAACTGCCGGACAGCGAGCACAAGGCGGATGTCATCCGCCATCTTCAGGAACTGGTGGACGCCACCTACTGGGACGGCTGCACCGGGCCGAACGATCCCGCGTAGTCGCTCTGCAGGCCTGCGCGGCATTCGGTGGGCTGCGTGCTGAGGAGCACTCGTTGACTGATCCCGGCGGTCGTGACCGGCGCCATGTGAGGCAAGCTTCCAGTGGACTCGCCTCACGGCTGACACCCATGACGGGGTGACGGACCACCCGGGTCCGCTTCGGAGGGAACGGGCACCGGTCAAGCGGCGGATTTGGCAGGATGGCGCCATGGCCACGGTCGCTGTGATCGGTCTGGGTGGGATGGGTAGCCGGATGGCGGGCCGGCTGCTCGATGTCGGCCATGACCTCGTCGTCTGGAACCGCACACCGCAGAGGGCCAGCGATCTTGTGGCGCGTGGCGCGGTCGCCGCCGACAGTCCGGCAGAGGCTGCCCGCCGGGCTGAACTGGTCATCACGATGCTGGCCGACCCGGCCGCGCTGCAAGAGGTGGTCGAGGGCCCGCAGGGCATCCTTGCCGGCGCTGACGCGTCGACGACGCTCGCTGAGATGTCGACGGTCGGGCCGCCCGCGGTGCGACGGTTGGCCGCGATGCTGCCGGAGGGCGTTGGCCTGCTCGACGCGCCGGTGCTGGGCAGCGTCTCGGAAGCCGAGTCGGGTTCGCTGCGGATCTTCGTCGGAGGGCCGGAGCAGCTCGCCCAACGGTGGATGCCGGTGTTGGGCGCGCTTGGCTCGCCCATGCATGTCGGGCCGCTCGGTGCCGGCGCTGCGGCCAAACTGGTCGCCAATTCGACCCTGTTCGGGGTCCTCGCTGTTCTCGGTGAGGCGCTGGCTCTCGCGGATGGGCTTGGACTGCCGCGGGACACGGCGTTCGAGGTGTTGTCCGCGACTCCCGTCGGCTCGCAGGCGGATCGGCGACGACCAGCGGTCGAGTCCGGTCAGTTCCCGCTCCGGTTCGCGCTGTCACTCGCCCTCAAGGACGCCGATCTGGTCGTGTCGGCCGCCGAGTCGGTCGGCGTCGACCTGCCGGTCGCGGCCGCCGCGCGGCAGTGGGTCGCGTCAGCCCAGGAGGCGGGCCTTGGCGACCGGGACTACTCGGCCGTGATCGCGCACATCACCGACGCCGCCCGATCGGCCTGAGACCTGGCCGTGCGGCGGGCCCGTCCGGTGACCGTTCAACTCGCCGGGCAGCAGGCGATGCCAGATCGACCCGGCAGGTTCAGCGGGGTCGGCTCAGCCACTCCCAGGCGCGGCGGAGGCCCACCTGCACCGGGTCGTTACCCGCGGCCTCGACCTCTCTGGCCGGCGTGTCCTCGCCCGGCTCGTGCATCTCGGCGCCGGGCACCGACAGCACGACCCCCCGCTCGTACAGGTCGGCGATCTGGTCCCGGTGGGCGAAGCGATGGGAACGGTACGGCTTCGGCGGGGCCACGATCACGCCGTGGAAGATGTCGGAGCGTTCGTCGGTGAGCACGTGCTCGACCACGCCGACGGGTGCCGATTCGACGTCGTAGACCCGGGTGCCGACGGCGAGCGCAAGGTACGAGACCTTCGCGCCGAGATCCTCCACGGCGTTCACGTTACCCGCCGCCTGATCCGGATGGGCCCGATCACGTAGTCGATGCGGACGCCAGGTTGGTGCGCGGCGGGGATTCGCCGCGCCCACCCACCACCACGCCGTTCACGCGGTACGCAGCCAGCCGAGAGTCGTCATGGTGGAGAGGCTGGTCGCCTTGAGGCCCCCGGCGGAGACGGTCCAGAGCACTCCGTCGATCACCAGTGACCGACGGATCGGGGTCAGGTCCTCGGGACGCCCCGTGCCCGGCGTGTGGTCGATCGTGCCGACCTCGGTGAACCCGCCGTCGTCGGCTCGCAGGGCCACAGCCACGTTGCTCGGCAGGCCCTTGCCGTAGACGGTCAGTGGGACCACGACCAGGCGTTCCGCCGGCCAGTAGAGGAACGCATGGGGGTCGAACTCCGCCTCGGAGTGCCCCTGCTTGACGTGATACTGGGCGAGTCGGGTCGGCTTGGTCGGATCGGAGACGTCGAAGAGCGAGAGCTGGGTGCCCTGGACGCGGCCCTGGGCGGACGCCTCCTGCCCGACGCCGAGCAGCCGTCCTTCACCGGCCGGGTGCAGGTACGCCGAATACCCGTTGATCTTCAGTTCGCCGGTCACCTTCGGCGCGCCCGGATCACGCAGATCGACGGTGTAGAGCGGGTCGGTCTGCCGGAAGGTGACCACGTACCCGGTGCCGCCGACGAACCGTACCGCGTAGATCCGCTCCCCCTTGCCCAGTCCGGTGACCTTGCCGACGTGGGTCAGCGTCCTGCCGTCGGCGCGCAGGACGTGCACGCTGGACGTCGAGTTCGGCTTGTCGCCCCAGGTACGGCCACTGGTGGTGGCCACTCTCAAATGCCCGTCCCACTCGGACATGGCGTACTGGTTGATGAGCCAGCCCGGGACGGACGCGTCGGCGACGTACCGCGGGGCACCGGCGCCCGAGATGTCGAACTGATAGATGTCGGTGGTCTCGTCTTTGGGATCGGGTGCGACGTTCCGCGCCCTCAGCATCGGCAGCACCCGCCAGCGCTGGTCGTTGGCGACGTACAGCCGGGGTCCGTTGCTGTAGACGGTGTCGCCGTCGGCGATCACGCTGACCGGGTCGCCGGCGCCGAGCGTGGCCGCACCGAGGTTGAAGCTGAGCATGGTCACCAGCGACGTCCCGGAGTAGGCGGCCGGCCGGCTGATCCGTTCGCAGCCGACCCGTCCGGCGCTGGTCCGTCCGCCGGAGGTGACCTCGTACCGGGGCAGCCAGTCGTCGAGGGTGGCGTTGTCGATGATCTCGCGGTTGGCGGCGGTGCGTTGCTCCTCGGTGGCCCGTTGCGGGTGCGGGAAGTCCAGCCGGGGCGCGGAGCGGACCACGACCCGGACAGTGGTGCCCACCTGGCGGGCGTCCACCAGATTGCCGTCGATCCGGTATTCGCCGATGATCTTCGGGGCGTCGGACAGGTCGACCATGATCAGCCGGGGGCCGATGATGCCGTCCGGCGTCGGGGCGTCCGCGACGCGCGCGTCTCCCCCGCGAATGGCCGGTTTCCCCATCCCGGCCCACCCGTCGCCGAGCAGCACCAGCGCCCGGTCGCCGTGCAGCAGCAGGCTGTCTTCGCCCCCGCGGAATCCATCGGCACCCGGTGCCAGTTTCAGTTCCCCGGTCAGCTGGCGGGTGGCCGGGTCGACCACGTACAGCTTGCCGTGCTGCACGGTGACGATCCGCTTGCCGTCGGTCTTGACCAGGTCCGGCTCATCGGCCCCGGCCTCGTGGGTGTTGGTGCCCGAGTAGCTCTTGGGCGCCGCATCCGTCCGCATCGCAGTGGCAGGCCCGGCGGCCTGTTCGGCGCCGGCGAAGGTACGGATGTCCCCGTTCGGCCCGAACCCCCAGGGCCCGACGTACGCCTTGGCCGCCGTCCTCAGCTGCTGCAACGCCTCCGGGCAGGAGTCGAACGCGACGAGCCGGAAGCCGCCAGCCGGCACTTCCCGGTCACGTGGCGGGACGGGAGCCGGCTCCGCCGTACAGCCGGTGACCAGCGCCAGGCCGGCGACCAGGGCCAGCCCCAGGAAGCGAGCTGGAGTCATTAATCGGGGGACGCCGGTGGCGACGGTTGGCTGGGGTACGTGGGCGCTGCTACGCGTCATGCCCCCTACGACGTGGCTGCCCCTGGCTCGGTTCCCGCCATACAGACCTCGCACCCGGAGCTGTCCGATCGACGTGACTCGGCGAGGAGCTGCTCAGCTGTTCTGTGGGAAGCCGAGGTTCACGCCGCCGTGGGACGGATCGAGCCACCTGCTGGTGACCACCTTGGCCCTGGTGAAGAAGTGCACGCCGTGCGGCCCGTACGCGTGCGAGTCACCGAACAGGGAGTCCTTCCAACCCCCGAACGAGTAGTACGAGACCGGAACCGGGATCGCCACGTTGACGCCGACCATGCCGACCTCGATCTCATTCTGGTACCGCCGCGCGGCGCCGCCGTCGTTGGTGAAGATGGCGGTGCCGTTCCCGTACGGGTTGGCGTTCACCAGGTCGACCGCCGCGTCGTAGCTGGGGACCCGCACCACCGAGAGCACCGGACCGAAGATCTCGTCGGTGTAGATGGACATGTCCACGTCGACGTGGTCGAAGAGTGTCGGCCCCAGCCAGAAGCCGGCGTCGTCGCCGTCGATCGATTGCCCGCGTCCGTCGACCACCAGCTTCGCGCCCGCGGACCGGCCGGCGTCCAGGTATGACCGCACCCTGTCGCGGTGCGCCCCGGTGACCAGAGGTCCCATCTCGCAGCCCGGTCGGCGACCATCGCCGACCTGCAGTCCGGCGATCCGTTCCCTGATCTTGCCGACCAGCTCGTCGCCGACCGGATCCACCGCCACGACGACGGAGATCGCCATGCAGCGCTCACCGGCCGAGCCGAAACCGGCCGAGACGGCGGCGTCCGCGGCGAGGTCCAGGTCGGCGTCGGGCAGTACGACCATGTGGTTCTTCGCGCCGCCGAGCGCCTGCACCCGCTTGCCGTTACGCGTTCCGGTCTCGTAGACGTACCGGGCGATCGGCGTCGACCCGACGAACGAGACCGCCTTGACCTCCGGATGCTCGAGGATCCGGTCGACCGCCTCCTTGTCGCCGTGCACGACGTTGAACACGCCATCCGGTAGCCCGGCCTCGGCGAGGAGCTCCGCCAGGAAGTTCGCCGCGGAGGGGTCCTTCTCGCTCGGCTTCAGCACCACGGCGTTGCCGCAGGCGATCGCGTTGGGAACGAACCACAGCGGCACCATCGCGGGGAAGTTGAACGGGGAGATCACCCCGACCACGCCGAGCGGCTGCTGGATCGAGTACACGTCCACCTTGGTCGAGGCGTTCTCGCTGAACCCGCCCTTGAGCAACTGCGGGATGCCGCAGGCGAACTCCACCGCCTCCAGCGCACGCTGTATCTCGCCCGCCGCGTCGGAGAGCACCTTGCCGTGCTCGGCGGTGATGATCTCGGCGAGGTCGGACTTGCGGGCGTTGAGCAGTTCGCGGAACGCGAACATCACGTTCGCGCGTTGGGTGAGGGAGGCGTGGCGCCAGCGGGAGAAGGCTTCGCGGGCGGCGGTGACCGCCTCGTCGACGTCCGAGGCGCTGGCGAAATCGACCTGCCCGCCGACCTGACCCGTCGCGGGGTCGTACACGTCACCCGTGCGCTGGGCGATGCCGGTCCATGCCTTGCCGCCGATCCGGTGCGTGATCCTCATGCCGACACCGCCTCGATTGCCTCAGCGAGGATGCCCAGCGCCTCGTCGGCCTCGTCCTCGGTGAGCGTCATCGGCGGCGCCAGCCGGATCACGTTGCCGTGCAGGCCGCCCTTGCCGACCAGCAGTCCGCGACTGCGCGCCTCCTCCAGCAGGGCGGCCGCGGCCGCGGGATCGGGTTCGCCGGCCGGGCCGACGAACTCGAGGGCGAGCATCAGACCCTTTCCGCGTACGTCGCCGACCACCGGATGCGTCGCGGCGACCGAGCGAAGGCCATGGATCAGGCGGTTCCCCAGCTTCGCGGCGTTCGCCTGGAGGTCGTGGTCCAGGAGGTAGTTGAGGGTGGCGAGGGCCCCCGCGGTGGAGATCGGGTTG
Source organism: Micromonospora sp. CV4 (assembly GCF_003667455.1). Lineage (NCBI taxonomy): Bacteria > Bacillati > Actinomycetota > Actinomycetes > Micromonosporales > Micromonosporaceae > Micromonospora > Micromonospora sp. CV4. The sequence goes on from NZ_RCVI01000226.1 coordinate 10,231, forward strand.
CCACCGAAGGTGGAGATCGAGTTGGCCTGTAGGCAGTCCATGAGTTCCGCGCGGGCGACGACACCGCCGATCGCCAGACCGTTGCCGAGTCCTTTGGCGAAGGTCATCGCGTCCGGCACGACGTCGTGCGCCTGGATGCCCCAGAAATGCTCGCCGGTACGCCCCCAACCGGTCTGGACCTCATCGGAGACGAGCAGGATGCCGTACTCGTCGAGCACCTTCTTGAACTCGCGGAACAGGCCGTCGGGCGGGGAGGCGAAACCGCCCACGCCCTGGATCGGCTCGACGATCATGCACGCCACGTCGCCGGCGGTCGCGGTCTCGATCACCTCGCGCAGGTCGGCGACGCACGCCTTGACGTAATCGGCGTCCGCCAGGTCCTTGAAGGGGCTGCGGTACCGGTAGCCACCGTGCACCCAGCTCACCGTGATCGGGCTCAGCTCACTGGCCGACCAGCCGCGGATGCCGGTGATCGCGACGGTGGCGAACGCGCGCCCGTGGTACGAGTTGCGCAGCGCCAGCACCTGCCCGCTGCGGCGGTACTGCGTGGCGAGCATCAACGCGGTCTCGTTGGCCTCCGTGCCCGAGTTCGTGAAGAACACCTTCGCGTCCGGGATCCCGGACAGGTGCGCGATCTTCTCGGCGAGCTCGACCTGCGACTCGATCAGGTACAGCGTCGAGGAGTGCAGCACGCCGGTGTCGAGCTGCGAGCGGACCGCGTCGCTGATCTCGGCCACGTCGTAGCCGACCGAGTTGGTGAGAATGCCGCCGAAGAAGTCGAGGTACGTGCGGCCCTCGCGATCGGTCACCCGGCGACCGTGCGCGCTGGCGATCTCAATCGGCTCCTCGTAGTAGAGGGCCAGCCACTTCGGCAGCACGGACCGGTGTCGATGCAGCAACTCCCGATGCGCCATCGCGTCCTCCGTATCTCGTACCTCAGCCGAGTGTCCCGAGACTTCGGTGCTCGCCGCCACCGACAACCTGTACGGGTCGGCATCGATGGCGCTACGTTGTGTGCAACCCCGCAGGGGAGGCGGCATGTATCCGACGGTCGCGGAAGCGGTGGCGCTGCCCGTGATCCGGCGCGGCCGGCCACGCGTCGTCGCGGGGTCCGATGGCATGCAGCGACCCGTCCGCTGGGTTCACGCGGCGGAGGTCGCCGACATCGCTCATCTGCTGCGCGGCGGCGAGCTCGTGCTGACCACCGGCATCGCGCTGCCGGACGAGGAGACGGCACTGACGGCGTACGTGGACGACCTGGCCGCGGTCGGCGCGGCGGGGCTCGTGGTGGAGTTGGTCCGACGCTGGAGCGACCACGTGCCGGACGCGCTGGTGGCCGCTGCGGAACGACACCGGCTTCCATTGATCACGCTGGCGCGGGAGACCCAGTTCGTGTCCGTCACGGAGGCGGTCGTGGCGTTGATCGTGGACGCGCAGCTCGCCGAGCTGCGGGCGGCTGAGCAGGTGCACGAGACGTTCACCGCGCTCACGGTCGCCGGGGCGGAGCCAGCCGAGGTGTTGCGCGAGGTCGCGAGGATCTCCGGGCTGCCGGTCGTCCTGGAGACGCTGGGGCACGACGTGCTCGCGTACGACGCGGCCGGGCAGGACCCGATCGAGCTGCTGACCGACTGGGGGCAGCGATCCCGGTCCGTGGCGGTGTCCCAACGGACCGCCTACGACGAGGAGGCCGGCTGGTTGATCACCGCGGTCGGCGCGCAGGGCGCCGACTGGGGACGGCTGGTCCTGCTCTCACCGGCCCCTCCCCCGCACCGGCACGTGGTGGTCGCGGAGCGGGCCGCGTCGGCGCTGGCGGTGCACCGGCTCGTGGCGCGGGATCGGGAGAGCCTGGAGCGGCAGACACACCGGATGTTGCTCGCGCAACTGCTCGGCCAGGCGCTACCTCCTGCTGATCTGACCACCCGGGCGGCCGCGTTGGGCGTTGCGCTGGAGCGGCGGAAACTGGTCGGGGTGGCGATCCGACCGGGGAGCATCACGCCGCGCGCCCCCGCACTGGCCACGCAGGAGGTGTTGCGGGACCTCGCGGAGGCCACCGCGTTGGCCGCGCGACGGGTGAGTGTGCCGGCGTTGGTGGGCGTCGTGGACGACACCAGCGTGCGCGCGTTGTTGTCGTTGCCGGCGCAGGCGGAGGTCGATGCGATCCTGCGGCGGTTGGCCAGAGAGGTGCACCGCTCGGCGGCGAGTGCCGTGGTGGTGGCCGTCGGCACGACGGTGTCGCAGGTGTCCGATGTGCGGCGCAGTCTCGGCGAGGCCGCACACGTCGCCGGTGCCGCGCTACGGTCCACCGGCGCCCAGGTCTACCACCGGCTGGACGACGTGCGACTGCGTGGCCTGCTGCACCTGCTGCGCGAGGACGAGCGTGTCCGTGCTTTCGCGCACCGGGAGCTCGGGCCCCTGTTGGCGCGCGACGACAGCCAGGGCAGCCGGCTCGTGGAGCTGCTGCGCTGCTTCTGCGAGCAGGGCGGGAACAAGTCGGCGGCCGCCGGCGCCGCGCACCTGTCGCGTACGGCCTATTACCAGCAGCTGTCGCGGATCGCGCAGGTGCTCGGGGTGTCGCTGGAGGACCCGGAGTCGATGTTGTCGTTGTACGTGGCGCTGCTGGTGCACGAACTCGACGACGCGTGACGGGTCAAGGGCCCGGCAGAAGGCCCGAATCCATCCACCGTGGGGATTGACAGCTCAGTACGGGCACGCCCGTGGACAGAGTGTGCCCCGATCACGGCAAGCGTGGACACTTTGCCGCTGCCCGTGGCGGGTCCGGGACACCCACCATTCCGAGATAAAGATCGTGCTGATCCGCCCCCACTCGCAGCACGCGCCGGTTGGCCGGCCGCTGTTGCGGCAGCGTGACAGGGAGGTGACCGATGGCCGTTGAACCCCTGCCCCCCACCGAGACCACCGCGGTCGAGCCGGGCACACAGATCACCCATCCGGATGGCCGAGTCGAGTTGCGTGACTTCTCGACGATCGCCGACAGCCGTTACTTCAACGAGGAACTCGCCCCGGTTCCCATCGAGAAGCGCACCTGGACCACGTACAACTTCGCGGCGCTGTGGATCGGCATGGCGCACAACATCCCCACCTACCTGCTCGCCGCCGGGCTCATCCAGCTCGGCATGAACTGGGTGCAGGCGTTCCTCACGATCACGCTGGGCAATCTGCTCGTCCTGATCCCGATGCTGTTGAACAGCCACGCGGGCACGAAGTACGGGATCCCGTTCCCGGTCTTCGCCCGCGCGTTCTACGGAGTCCGCGGCGCGAACTTCCCGGCCCTGCTCCGCGCCTTCATCGCGTGCGGCTGGTTCGGCATCCAGACCTGGATCGGCGGCGAGGCGATCTACGCGATCGCCGGCAAGCTGCTCGGCTCCTGGTGGGTCGACGCGGCGACGGTGATGGACTACCCGTGGACGCTGTGGGCCTCGTTCTTCGTGTTCTGGGCCATCGAGATGGCCATCATCTGGCGGGGCATGGACACCTTGCGGCGCTTCGAGAACTGGGCCGCACCGTTCGTCATCGTGGTCGCCGTCGCCCTGCTGATCTGGGTGCTGGTCGAGGCGGGCGGGCTCGGCCCGATCCTGTCCGAGCCGTCGAAGCTGGGCTGGGGCGCCGACTTCTGGAAGCTGTTCGCGCCGTCACTGATGGGGATGATCGCCTTCTGGGCGACGCTGTCGCTGAACATCCCCGACTTCACCCGGTTCGGGGGCAGTCAGCGGCAGCAGGTGACCGGCCAGGTCCTCGGCCTGCCGACCACGATGTCGTTCTTCGCCATCCTGTCCATCCTGATCACGTCGGGCACGGCCGTGATCTACGGCGAGGCCATCTGGGACCCCATCCAGCTCGCGGCCAAGTTCGAGAACCCGCTGGTCGTCGCGCTCGGCCTGTTCACCGTCGTGGTCGCCACGCTGTCGGTGAACGTCGCGGCGAACACGGTCAGCCCGGCGTACGACTTCTCCAACGCCGCGCCCCGACTGGTGAGCTTCCGGACCGGGGGCCTGATCACCGGCGTGCTCGGCATCCTGATCCAGCCGTGGCGCCTGGTGCAGGACCCCAACATCTACATCTTCGTCTGGCTCGGGTTCTACGGCGGCCTGCTCGGCGCGGTCGCCGGCGTGCTCATCGCCGGGTACTGGATCCGCCACCGCACCAGCCTCCAACTGCCGGCCCTCTACCGCCCCGAGGGCAGGTACTGGTTCTCCGGCGGGTGGAACTGGGCCGCCATCGTCGCCACCGTCGTCGGCGCGGTCCTCGCGGTGGGTGGCGCCTACTCCGCACCCGGCAAGGGGCCGTTCCCGGAGGACGGCCTCATTCCGTTCCTCAAGCCGCTCTACGACTACAGCTGGGTGGTCGGGCTGGTCGCCGGGTTCCTCGTCTACCTGGCGCTGTCGATGCCGCGCACCGCGCACGTTAAGGGGGAGAGATGAGCACTATCATCCGAGCCGGGCTGGTGCAGCAGAAGTGGACCGGCGACAAGGAGTCGATGATCGCCAACGCGGTCGAGGCGATCCGCAGCGCCGCCTCGCAGGGCGCGCAGGTGGTCTGCCTGCAGGAATTGTTCTACGGCCCGTACTTCTGCCAGATCCAGGACGCGGACTACTACTCGTACACGGAGGCCATCCCGGACGGGCCGACGACCGCGCTGATGCGCGAGGTCGCCGAGCAGCACGGCGTGGTGTTGATCGTGCCGATGTACGAGCAGGAGCAGCCCGGGGTCTACTACAACACCGCCGCGGTGATCGACGCCGACGGCACCTACCTCGGCAAGCACCGCAAGAACCACATCCCGCAGGTGAAGGGGTTCTGGGAGAAGTTCTACTTCCGGCCGGGGAACCTCGGCTATCCGGTGTTCGACACCGCCGTGGGGCGCATCGGCGTCTACATCTGCTACGAGCGGCACTTCCCCGAGGGCTGGCGGGCGCTCGGCCTGGCCGGCGCGAAGATCGTTTTCAACCCGTCGGCGACCAGCCGCGGCCTGTCGCAGTACCTGTGGCGGCTGGAGCAGCCCGCGGCCGCGGTCGCCAACGAGTACTACGTCGGCGCGATCAACCGGGTCGGCGTGGAACCGCTGGGCGACAACGACTTCTACGGCCAGTCGTACTTCGTGGACCCGCGCGGGCAACTGGTCGGCGACGCGGCGTCGGACACCGAGGAGGAGGTCGTCGTCCGCGACCTGGACATGGACAAGCTGGCCGAGGTCCGTGACCTGTGGGCCTTCTACCGCGACCGCCGTCCCGAGACGTACGAATCGCTGGTGCAGCCGTGAGCATCGTCATCCGCAACGGAACAGTCGTCAACGCCACCGGGGCGTACCCGGCGGACGTGCTGGTCGAGGGCGAACGGATAGCGGCGCTCGCCGCGCCCGACTCTGGTCTGACCGAGCAGTGGGCGTCCGGTGCCGAGCGCGTGATCGACGCCGCCGGGAAGTACGTGGTGCCGGGCGGCATCGACGGCCACACCCACATGGAGATGCCGTTCGGCGGCACGTTCTCGGCGGACAACTTCGAGACCGGGACAATCGCGGCAGCCTGGGGCGGCACGACGACCATCGTCGACTTCGCCGTACAGGGCAAGGGCACGTCCGTGTTGTCCGCGCTGGACAAGTGGCACAGCAGGGCCGACGGCAACTGCGCGATCGACTACGGGTTCCACATGATCGTCTCCGACGTCAACGACACGTCTCTGAAGGAGATGGAGGCCTGCATCGACGCGGGCGTCAACACCTTCAAGATGTTCATGGCCTATCCGGGGGTCTTCTACGCCACTGACGGGGAGATCCTGCGGGCGATGCACAAGGCCCGGGACACCGGGTCGATGGTCATGATGCACGCGGAGAACGGCATCGCCATCGACCAGCTCGTCTTCCAGGCGCTGGCCAACGGCCAGACGGACCCGGTGCAGCACGGCCTGACCCGGCCGCCCGAGCTGGAGGGCGAGGCGACCTCGCGGGCGATCGCGCTGGCCAAGGTCACCGGCTCGCCGCTGTACATCGTGCACCTCTCCGCCGCGCACGCCCTGGACGCGGTCACCCAGGCGCGGGACACCGGGCAGAACGTGTTCGCCGAGACCTGTCCCCAGTACCTGTTCCTGTCGCTGGAGGATCTGGCCAGGCCCGACTTCGAGGGCGCGAAGTACGTCGCCTCTCCCCCGCTGCGCCCCAAAGAGCACCAGGCGGAGTTGTGGCGGGGCCTGCGCACCAACGACCTGTCGCTGGTGTCCACCGACCACTGCCCCTTCTGCTTCAAGGACCAGAAGGAGCTCGGCCGGGGCGACTTCTCCAAGATCCCCAACGGGATGCCCGGCGTCGAGCACCGGATGGACCTGCTCTATCAGGGCGTTGTGAAAGGCGAGATCAACCTGGCGCGCTGGGTGGAGATCAGCTCGACCACGCCCGCCAGGATGTTCGGGCTCTACCCGCGTAAGGGCGTCATCGCGCCGGGCGCCGACGCGGACATCACGGTGTACGACCCGACAGCCCAGCAGACCATCTCGGCCAGCACACACCACATGAACGTGGACTATTCCGCGTACGAGGGCATGGAGCTGACCGGGAAGGTCTCCACCGTGCTGTCCCGTGGTCGCGTCGTGGTCGACGGCAACGCCTTCCACGGCGCGGCCGGGCACGGCAGGTTCCTGAAGCGCGATCTCAGTCAGTACCTGGTGTGACAAGGAGGAGCCGTGGACTTCGGTGTCGTACTCCAGACCGACCCGCCGGCTCGCGACGTGGTCGCGGGCCTCACCGCCGCCGAGGGCAACGGGTTTCGCTACGGGTGGACGTTCGACTCCTGCGTGCTATGGCAGGAGCCGTTCGTCATCTACTCGCAGGTCCTCGCCGCAACCAAGCACCTGATCGTCGGGCCGATGGTGACCAACCCGAGCACCCGCGACTGGTCGGTCACCGCGTCGCTCTTCGCCACGCTCAACGACATGTTCGGCAACCGCACGGTGTGCGGGATCGGCCGCGGCGACTCGGCCCGGCGGGTCATCGGCCAGCCGCCGGCGAGCCTGGCCACGCTGAAAGAAGCGATGCACGTGATCAAAGAGCTGGCCGAAGGCAACGAGGTCGAACACCACGGCACGCCGGTGCGCATCCCGTGGGTGCGTGACGGCCGGCTGGAGATCTGGATGGCCGCCTACGGCCCGAAAGCGCTGCGGCTGGTCGGCGAGCAGGCCGACGGCTTCATCCTGCAGACCGCCGACCCTGACATCGCCCGCTGGACGATCGGCTCGGTACGCGACGCAGCCAGCGCCGCCGGCCGCGATCCCGACTCGATCACGATGTGCGTGGCCGCGCCGGCCTACGTGGGCACGAACCTCGCGCACCAACGGGATCAGCTGCGCTGGTTCGGCGGCATGGTCGGCAACCACGTGGCCGACCTCGTCACCCGCTACGGTGACTCCGGGGTCGTGCCGAAGGCGCTCACCGACTACATCAGGGGGCGCGCGGGCTACGACTACGCCCACCACGGCCGCGCCGGCAATCCGTCCACCGACTTCGTGCCCGATGAGATCGTCGACCGGTTCTGCCTCGTCGGCCCCGAGTCAGCCCATGTCGACCGGCTGCAGGAGCTCAAGGAGATCGGGGTGCACAACTTCGCCCTCTACCTCATGCATGACGACAAGGAGAAGACCCTCACCGCGTACGGCAAGAACGTCATCACGCAGGTCTGATTCGGAAGGGGTGCCGGCGGCGCCTGTCGTCGGGCTCAGGAAGTGGCTGTCCGACCCATCTCGGCGAGGATCCCGGTGCCCTGGCCGAGTTCGATCAGGTAGCCGTCCGGGTCGCGCAGGTAGCACCGGATCTCGACGCCATGGTCCTTCGGCTCCGTCAGGAACTCCCCACCCCGTGATCGCCACTTCTCGTAGACGGCTCGGACGTCGGTGACCCGGATGTTCATGGCGCTGCTGAGCGTCCGCGAGTCCGGTGGCGCCTGCGCCTGCACACCGGGCTTGTCGTCGGTCGGGCCACCCTCGTCGTTGATCACGATGTAGCTGTTGTGGAACCGCAGGATCGCCGGCTGGCGTTCCCGCACCACCGTCGCCCCCAGCACCCGCTGGTAGAACTCCCGTGAACGGTCCACATCCCGCACGATCAGCAGGTGCGTCAGCACCAGCCCAGCCTCGGGCTGGAAGTAATCGGGCGCCTCGCTCGCCATCACGCCTCCCCCACGTTCGATCGGCAGGGCGTACCCGCGTGCCGCGCCGGCACACCCATTGGCTCGACGACGCCGGCCACAACAAGTCACCACGAAGGGTGTCGGCTGTTACCGTCGGGCCTGTGCCCGCCGACGAGATCCGGCATCGGGTCCGGTCGGCCAGGGTGGCCCGGCTGGCCACCGTCGCAGCGGATGGACGTCCCCACCTGGTGCCCGTGTGCTTCGTGCTGCTCGACGAGGTCGCCTACCACGCGGTGGACGAGAAGCCCAAGCGCCACCGGCGGCTACGCCGGCTGGAGAACATCCAGGCGACGGGGCATGCATGCCTGCTGGTCGACGAGTACGACGAGGACTGGTCACGGCTGTGGTGGGTCCGCCTGGACGGGCACGGCCGGCTGGTGCAGGACCGCGTGGAGGAGGCCGCGGCCCGAGCGGCGCTGGCCGACAAGTACCCGCAGTACGTCCAGCGGCCACCGGCCGGGCCGGTGATCGCGATCCAGGTGACCGGCTGGTCGGCGTGGTCCGCGGCGGACGCGGCAGCCGACCCGGCCGGATGAGCGCCGGTCAGGGAGGTCAGCGGGTCGGGGCGAGGGCGTCGAGCACCTCGTCGGCCCGGCGCAGCGACGCCTTCGCGTCGGCGCGGGGTGAACCGATCTCCGGATCGAAGTTGAGGTCGACGAACACTTCGGTGATGCCGGCCTCGGCAAGTCTGGCGAAATCCGATCGGATCTGCTCGAGCGTGCCGGTGAGCGGCTCACGCTCGGACGGGCCCGTCGGCCGTACGCGGACCGCGCCGCGGCAGACGAATCGCAGTGCGCCGGGATCGCGGCCGGCCTCCGCGGCGGCGGCCTTGACGGTCGCGACCGCCTCGCCGATGCCGGTCAGGTCCGCCTGGCTGCCACTTATCCAGCCGTCGGCGAGCCGGCCGGCCCGGCGCAGGGCGGCGGGCGCCTGGCCTCCGAGCAGAATCGGCGGGTGTGGCCGCTGCACGGGTTTCGGCTCCAGGCGCGTCGGCGGGATCTGGTAGAACTCGCCGCGATGCTCGGCGACGTCGTCCTGCCAGAGAGCGCGGAGAACGGCCAGAAACTCCTCGGCGCGCTGGCCCCGCCGATGCTTGCTCACCCCCGTCGCCTCATACTCCTCGTCCGCCCAGCCCAGGCCCAGCCCCACGTCGAGCCGTCCGCCGGCGAGGATGTCGAGAGTCGCGGTCTGCTTGGCCAGCAGCACCGGAGAGACGAACGGCATGTTGAGCACCGCGACGCCGAGCCGGATCCGCGAGGTGTGGGCCGCCAGGAACGCCAGCGTGGTCAGCGGGTCCTGAACGCTGTGGTAGGTCTCGCTCCAACCGAGGTCGGCGGGGACCAGGAGCCGCTGGAACGTCCAGAGCGAGTGGTATCCGAGCTGCTCGGCGCGGCGGGCGACATGGATCATGTTCTCCGGTGTGGCCCACGAGCCGGAGACGGGCGGGGCGAATCCAACCTCCACCCGCGCACCGTACCCGGATCGGGCCAGGACGTGGGCTCGGTTCAGGCCCCGACGGTGCGGTCCACCGGACGGAAAAGCCGCCGGAAGTCCTTCGGCAGCTCGGATTCCAGGTTCTCCAGGTCTTCCGCGCTCACCGCCTCGCGCAGGGTCGTCAACACGGCGCGGGCAACCTCAGCGGTCCGGTCGCCATCCGTTCCCGCGCGGACCCCTACCTCATTGAGGAACTTCACGAGGTCGAGCTGTTCAGCGAAGTCCACGTCCTTGCGCAGGTACCCCCGCAACTCCTCGGGGACCTGGGTGGCCAGGTGCCGCGCCTCGCCGCCACTGACCCCTTCCGACAAGGTCGTGAGCGTGGCCCCGACGATCTTCGCCGCCTCCGCCGCCGGCATGCCCGCCCGCTTACCCACCACTTCGAGAAACTCGGCGTAGTTCACCAGTTCTCCTTCCGGACCAGTCGGGGTACGTCGCGGCGTGCGTGCTACCCGCGGCGCTGCCCGCCACCGGCACCCACCGGTTCGATCACCTGCTGGAATTCCTTCGGAAGCTGGGCCATCGCGTCCTCGAACTGGTCACGGGAGACAGCCTCACGGAGCGTGGTGAGCACCGCGCCGACCCCGGCAGCGGCGAGCGAACGGTCGACGGCCGGGCGATCCGCTACCCGCCGGACGAACTCGTCGAGCCCGAACGACGTGGCATGTTCCGCACTTCGCGGCAACGGATTGCGCAGGCAGTCGTCCAGCCCTCCGGGAAGCTGGTAGGCAAGGTTCTCCGCCTGGCCGGCGCTGATCCGGTCTGCCAACGTCTCCAACGTCGCCTGGCTGAGTGTCGCCGCCTGATCGGTCGGCACCTTCGCCCGCGTGGCCACTGCGTTGATGAAATCCTCGTATTCCACCTGATTCTCCTTCCAAGCCGGATCGCCGTCGAACCGCCGGTTGCGAGCCCCTGACCTCAATGCGCCGCGATCGCACACTTCAGCTCTCGGGTGCCGAGCGAACTGGTACCTCGACAGCCTCCCGGGACGGGGGGTGAGCCTGCCTCATCCCCATCGGGCGAATCACCTGTGTCCGGGCAACTTGCCGATCTCGGCGGGTGGCGGGCACATGGCCCGGCGTAGGCTCGCGGTCGGTGCCGCGTCGGATGGGGCCGGTTTGCGGGTTGATCGACTCGGTATCGCCGATATCGGGACATCAGCAAGCCCCGGACACCGCAATATCCCTGATATCGAGTCGATCACCCCCGAAGAGGCCACTCCCCAGGCGAGCCCGGGCGAGGTCGTCAACGAGCGCGATACCTCAGAGGCATATTTATGACTCACAGGTATACCGCCCACCACAGCCACCGCCCAGGCGCGGTCGGGCTACCGCCGGCCGGACCAGCGCCGGGGACGGTCTCCACGGCCGGAATCACCGGCTACCGTTCGATAGACGGTTGTGAAGGTCCGCGTCGCCCAGCATGATCGTTCTGTGGCGCGGTGGCCACCCGGTCGCCGGGAGACTCGGGCAGCCCCCTCGGGGTGCTGCTGCGGTGACGACCCAGTGAGGAGGTGACGGGACGATCTCATGCAAGGGGAGCTGCAACGCCTCGTCGACGCACTCGCCGCGTACGCGGGCCGTCCGGCGCTGATCGAGGACCGCCGTCAGCGGGTGGTGGTCTACAGCGAGCACACCGGGTTGATGGACGACGTGCGCAAGGCGTCAATCCTGCGCCGGCAGAACACGCCGGAGGTGATGGCGTGGTTCCGGGACGTCGGCATCATGAACGCCCGTACCGCCGTGCGTACGCAGGCGTCGCGAGAGCTCGACCTGCTGCCGCGGGTCTGCGTGCCGATCCGTCACCAGGACCTGCTGCTGGGGTTTGTGTGGTTCATCGACCCGGACGGCACGATGGCCGACGCGGACATCACCGCCACCGGACTGATGAGCGAGCTGTCGCTGGCGCTGTACCGGGAGAACCTTCTCGGTGAGCTGGCCTCCCAACGGGAGACCGAGGCGGCGCGGACCCTGCTCTCCGACAGCGACGTCAGCCGGGACCAGTCGCTACGGACCCTGCGCGAGACCGGCCTGATCGCCGGGGACGGGCAGGCCACCGCGCTTGTCGCGCAGCTGGTGCCGCCGCACGGCGAACTGCCCGACGAGGTTGCCCGTCTGGCGCTGGAGCAGGCGCTGGTCACCACCCGGCGGTGGATCGGCACCCGGGAGGCGCTGCACCTGGTCCGCGACGACCACGGGGTGCTGCTGCTCTGCGGCGAGCGGGGCGCCGGGCGCCCTTCCCCCGAGGTCGTCGCGAAGCTGCTCGACGACAACCTGCGACAGGCAACCCGCGGGCTCGGCTCGGTGGAGCGCGTCGTGGTCGGGGTCGGGCAGCCGCGGCCGCGGCTGACCGAGGCGATCGCGTCGTACGGGGAGGCGCTGCAGTCGGCCCGGGTGGGCGTACGGTTGCCGGCGCTCGGCCCCGTGGTGTCGTGGGCGGGGTTGGGCATCTACCGCGTGCTGTCGCGGATGGAGGGTCGGCACCTGGACATCGCCGACGTGCACCCCGGGCTTGATCGGTTGCTGAGGGAGCAGCCGAATCCGGTGTTGCTGCAGACCCTGGAGCGCTATCTGGATCTGGCCGGGAACGCGCACGCCACTGCCGAGCAGCTACGCCTGCACCGCACCACGCTCTACTACCGGCTGCAGCGGATCGAGGAGTTGGCCGACACCGACCTGAAGAACGGAAACGAGCGGCTCTGTCTGCACCTGGCGCTGAAGCTGGGCCGGTTGACCGGCGCCTACCGGCCGCAGGAGTGACACCGGTGGGCAGGGCTATGGCCCCGCCCACCGGGTCCCTTGTTACAGGCCTGCGGCCGCGGCCGCCGGTCGGCCACCGACGATCGGTAGCTCGATTCGGCTGCGGTCGAAGTGGACGGTGATGTCGGCCTGGTTCTGCTTCGCCCGGCTGCTGTAGCCGGAGTACGAGCCGAGTAGCACGACGCCGACCTGGTTGCCGGCCGCGAAGACGTAGTCCTCGGGGAGCAGCGGCACGTCGACGGAGTTCTTCCTGCCCGGCACCAGCGGCGTGGTCACGGACGACGACTTCAGGTTGAGGCCGTCCAGGATGCCCTTGGTCACCAGCTCCTGCGGATCGGTGACGACGGTCTTCTCGGTCTGTCGGTAGCAGGCGTCCTCGGCGTGTCCGCCCCAGGTGGCCGATTCGCCCCAGCAGTCCTCGGTGGTCAGGGTCCGAATGCCGTCGCCCGAGGTGCTGAACCGCGGCCGGGTGCCGTAGTCCACCAGCAGGCCGGCGAAGCTGGTGTCCTCGCCGTTCACCGATGCGTTGATCTTGACGATCGGGGTGCCCGAGATGTGCAGTGGCCGGCGCAGCGGTTGGGAGAGGAAGACCAACCGGTTCTCCGTGTTCGCCGCCGGGTCCGACGGGTGCCGGATCGCGTTGGTCTGGCTCATCGACGGGGTGTCCTGGAACGTGCGGGACGCCTTACCCGGCTGCGGGCGGACCGACAGCCCGCCGGCCGCCCCCTCGTCGCCGGGGCGCAGGAACACCTGGGTGCTCCGGACGGCCGGGACCGGCCAGCTGCGGTAGGTCTCCCAGACGTCTGGCGTCCGCTCGATGTCGGCCATCGGCTCGGCCATGATGCCGTTCTTCACCCCGTGCAGCCAGAAGTCGAACCATCGGTGCAGGGTGTCGACCCACTCACCCCGCCGGAAGTCGAACGGGTCGATGTGACCGGTGCCGGTCAGCCAGAGCTTGCGCGGCACGTTCTCCTCGGCCAGCGCGTCCCACCACTTACTGAAGTGGTCCGCGCGGACGTTGTTGTCGTTGATGCCGTGGACCACGAACACACTCGCCCGCACCCGGTCAGCGCGCGGGACGTAGTCTCGCTCGGCCCAGAAGGCGTTGTAGTCGCCGGTGACGTCGTCCCCGTCGACGCCGAGCTGGGTCCGCACCGCCGCACAGTGCTCCCGCCGCTCCGGGTTGGTGACGGTGTTGGCGAGACTGCCGGAGTAGTTGTTCGCCCGGGTGACCAGGCCGTTGCTGCGCGAGTAGTCGTACCAGCTGGAGATCGCCGAGATCGGCACGATGGTGGTGAGCCCCCGCACGCCGCTGGCGGCGGCCGCGTTGGCCAGCGTCCCGTCGTACGACTTGCCGATCATGCCGGTCTTGCCCTTGTGCCAGTCGGCGACGACCCGCTCGCCGGCCGCGTTGGTGCCGGCCCGACGACCGTTGAGCCAGTCGATCGCGGTGGGCGCGCTGATGTTGTCGGCGCGACCACCGGTGACCGGACAGCCGGTCGAGTTGTTGGTGCCGATCATGTCGAGCAGGACCACCGCGTAGCCGCGCGGGACGAAGTAGTTGTCGTAGAAGAGCGGCCACTTGTCGTTGAGGCCGTCACCGTCGATGTCCGCCTTGCACTCGCTCTCGTTGCCCCGACACACCGTGGAGTAGTAGGGGCTGGCATCCATGACCACCGGCACCCGCAGGCCGGCATCGCTGGCCTTGGGCCGCATGATGTCCATCGCCACGACGTCGCGGGCGCCGTCGCCGTCGGTGTCGACGTCGGAGGTGACGAACACCCGCTCGCGGATCGCGTCGGCATACCCGAACACCGGCTGGGTGACTCCGTGCTGAATGACCGGCCTGACCCGGCCCGCCGCCGGGTTCGCCGACGCGGTTGCCGCCGGCAGGCCGACGGCGATGGCCGCGACGACCACCACCGACGCTCGCCACCAGCTCCTTGTGGTTCGCATGGCGCTCCTCCCCATGTCCGGCACCGGCCGTGGACCGGTCGTCCCGGGCGAGGACGACGTGCCGGCGGTGCGGCAGTTGCCTCGCAGCCTAGAAACCGATTTACCGATGGTCATCGGACAGATGCGGGAGGTGATCGCCGTCCGGTCCTACGTCTGTCGCATCTCGACAGGCGTAGGACGGGACGGCGGGTGATTCCAACAGGTGCCCGATGACGTGCCGGCCGCCCGGCCATAGGTTCGCCGCACCACCTCCGCCGGTCGACCCGACCGTCACCCAGGGTCACCAGCGGGGCCAATCGGCGGTATCGGAGCCGAGCGCGCCAACGAGTCGGCGGGCGACGGGAAGGGCGGGATGTGCGGTTCTCGGGCCCAGCCGTGATCCCGCGGTTCATGGGGCGGTTCCTGGTGCCAGCGGCGTTCGCGGCGCTCTTCGCCGCACCACTGTGGTTCATGGTGGTCGGCTCACTGCGACCTGCTGGCCTGCCCCCGCCCCGCACCTTCGAGGTACTCCCACCCGAACCGACCGTGGCCGCGTACGCCCGGCTGCCTGAGCTGATCCCGCTGTTCCGGTACCTGGCCAACTCGGCGCTGGTCGTCGCGGTCGCCGTGCCGCTGACCGTCATCGTCGCCTCACTGACCGGCTTCGGGCTGCGGCTGTTGACGCCGGTGGCCCGACGCCGGGCGGTCCTGGGCCTGCTGGCGGTGCTCCTGGTGCCGGTCACCGCGGTGTGGGCCACCCGGTTCGAGCTGTTCCGGCTGGCCGGCGTGGTCGACACGTACGTCCCGTTGCTGGCCCCGGCGCTGCTCGCCGGCAGCCCCTTCCTGGTGCTGCTCTACGCGTGGAGCTTCGGCGGTGTGCCGGACACTCAGCTCGGGGCGGCCCGGCTGGAGGGCGCCGGTTGGTTGACGATCTGGCGCCGGGTGGCGCTGCCGCAGGTGCGCCCGGCGACGCTGGCCGTCGGCGTGCTCGCCTTCACGCTGCACTGGTCCAACCTGATCGACCCGCTGCTCTACCTGCAGAGCGGTGACCGCTACACCTACCCGCTCGGCCTGCAGTTCCTGCGGCTGCTGAACCCGACGGACTGGCCGCTGCTGATGGCCGCCTGCGTTGTCGCGACAGCGCCGTGCGTGGTGGTGTTCCTGCTCGCCCAGCGAATCCTGCTCAACGACGATCCGCTGGCGGCACTGAGATCTGGAGGTCGTAGGTGAGCACGTTCCGCGCTCGACGATGGGTTGCCCTGATCACCGCCGCGCTGCTGCTCGGCTACGCGGCCGGCTGCGGCGCCGGCGACCGCGCGGCCGACCGACCAGGCATCACGGTCGTGCTCTTCGGCGACGCTGAGGAGATCGCCGGCTACCGCAGCCTGGTCGCCGCCTTCGAGCAGGCTCACCCCGACGTGCCCGTCAACCTCTCCCCCGTCGCCACGCAGGACGATCTGATGGCCCGCCTGACCACCTCGTTCGCGGGTGGGCAGCCACCGGACGTGTTCCTGCTCAACTACCGCCGTTACGGCCAGTTCGCGGCCCAGCAGGCGATCGAACCGGCGCAGGGTTACCTCGACCGCAGCGAGGCGCTGAAGGAGAGCGACTTCTCCCCGCGGGCGCTGGACGCCTTTCGGTTCGACGGTAAGACGCTGACCTGTCTGCCGCAGAACATGTCCTCCCTGGTCGTCTACTACAACGCCGACCTGTTCGCGGCGGCCGGCGTGCCGCTGCCGAAGGCCGGCTGGACCTGGGACGACTTCCTGGCCGCCGGCCGGGCCCTGACCGGCGACGGGGTGTACGGCGTGGGCGTGGAGCCGTCCCTGCCGCGGCTCGCCCCGTTCGTCTGGTCCAACCGGGGTGAGCTGGTCGACCACCCGGACAAGCCGACCACCCTGACCCTCACCGGCGACCCGGCCAGCCGCGCCGCCGTCGACTGGTTCCTCGACCTGCAACTGAAGCACCACGTCGTGCCGCCGGACGCCGAGGAGCAGAGCGAGTCGAGTGAGGCCCGGTTCCTGCGCGGCACGCTCGGCATGTACCTCAACAGCCGGGTCGCCGTGCCGACGCTGCGCACCATCGACGGCTTCACCTGGGACGCGGCGCCGCTGCCGATCGCGCCGGGCGGCGTACCCGCGTCGATCCTGCACAGCGACGCCTACTGCATGAGCGCCGGCCTGCCCGACCACGACCAGGCCTGGCGGTTCATCGAGTTCGCGATGGGCGGGCAGGGCCAGCGGATCCTCGCCGGGTCGGGCCGCACGGTGCCGTCCCGGCTCGACGTGGCCAACTCCCCGGACTTCCTCGACCCGCAGAAGCCCCCTAGGTCGTCGCGGGTCTACCTCGACGCCGAGCCGCACCTGCGCGCCACCCCGCGCACCGGCACCTGGTCGCGAGTGGAGCGCGAGGCCGGCGGCCTGCTCGAGGAGGTCTTCTACGGCCGGATCGGACGCGAGGAGGGGCTGCGACAGCTGGAGGAGAAGCTCCGGCCGCTCTTCGCGCTCCCGGTGGGCGCCGGTGGCTGAGCGGGGCGTGATCCGGCTCGAATCGCTGACCAAGTCGTACGGGAAGGTCGTCGCCCTCGACGGCGTCGACCTGACGGTGGGCGCCGGCGAGATGGTGACCCTGGTCGGCCCGTCCGGCTCCGGCAAGTCGACGATCCTGCGGCTGATCGCCGGCCTGGACCGGCCGGACCGTGGCAGGGTCGTCGTCGACGGGCAGGACGTGGCCCAGGTGCCACCGCACCGACGCGCGGTGGCAATGGTCTTCCAGGACTACGCGCTCTACCCCCACCTCACCGTCCGCGGCAACCTCCTGTTCGGGCTGCGGGTTCGCCGCGTCCGGCGCGCGGAGGCCGAGGATCGGGCCCGGGCGGCGGCCGACCGACTCGGCATCGCGGACCTGCTCGACCGCTACCCCGACGAGACCTCCGGCGGGCAGCGCCAGCGCATCGCCCTCGCCCGCGCGCTGCTGCGCGAGCCGACCGTCTATCTGCTCGACGAGCCGCTGGCCAGCCTGGACGCGCCGCTGCGCTTCGCCACCCGCGCCGACCTGCTCACTCTGCACCGGGAGCTGGGCACCACCACCATCCACGTTACCCACGACCAGGCCGAGGCGATGACGCTCGGCGACCGGGTCGTCGTCCTCGACCACGGTCAGGTCCGCCAGATCGGCCCGCCGCAGCAGGTCTACGACGAACCCGCGGACACCTTCGTGGCCGGCTTCCTGGGCAGCCCGCCGATGAACCTGGTACGCGGCGGCGGTGTGCTGGGCGGCGGCACCGACCTGACCCTCGGCGTACGGCCGGAGGATCTGAGCCTCGACCCCGACGGGCCGGTGACCGCGACCGTGGAGGCGGTGGAGGCGCTCGGCAGCGAGGCCATCCTGCTGACCCGCTGCGACGACGGCACGCGGCTGACCGTCCGCACCGGCCCCCGGCCCGGCGTGTGGCCGGGCGACCAGGTACGACTGCGCGCCGATCCGGGCCGGATCCACCGCTTCGACGCCGACACCGGGCGACGCCGGTGAGCACCGGCCGGGTCAGCCGGCCGCTGACCGCGTGGGCGTTCCTCGCGCCGTACGTGGTGGCGGTCGCGCTGCTGATCGCGCTGCCCGCCCTGCTCAACGTCGGCTACGCGTTCACCGACCACACCGGACTGACCCGGGACCCACGGTTCGTCGGCCTGGACAACGCGCGCCGCCTGCTCACCGACGGTTTCCTCGCCGACAGCATCCGGGCCTCCGCTATCCACCTGGCGCTGGCCGTACCGCTGCGGCTGCTGGCCGCCATCGGGCTCGGGTTGCTGTTGGCGGCGCCCCGCCCTGGCGGCCGCTGGTTCCGGGTCGCGGTCTACCTGCCGACGGTCGTACCCGACGTGGCCCTGGCGGTGCTCTTCCTGTGGGTGCTCAATCCGCTCTACGGCCCGCTCAACCAACTGCTCGGGCTCTTCGGCCATCCGGGCATGAACTGGCTCGCGGAGCCCGGCTCCGCGCGGTTGGCGGTGGCGCTGATGCTCGCGTTCCCGATCGGTGAGGGGTTCATCGTCGTGCTCGCCGCCCGGCGGATGCTCGACGGCCGGCTGTACGAGGCGGCGGCCCTGGAGGGCTGCGGCCCGTTCGGCCAGTTGCGCCGGCTCACGCTGCCGCTGCTCGCGCCGGTGCTGCTGCTGCTCGCCGTCCGCGACACGATCCTCACCCTGCAGGTCAACTTCGTGCCGGCGTACGTCCTCACCGACGGCCGGCCCGCCAACGCCACGCTCTACCTGCCGGTCTACATCTTCGACCAGGTCTTCGAGTTCTCCGGCTTCGCCTATGGAGCCATGATCACGAGCGTCCTCATGGTGGTCACCGGGGTCATCATCACCGCGCTGCTGCTGATGGTGCGACGCTGGCGGGTGCTGCGCTGAGCGTGACATCCTGCTGCGGTGAGACTCCGGATGTTCGCCGTCGTCGTCACGGTTCCATTGCTCGTCGCCTGCGGCGGCACGGACGCGGGGCAGCCCACCGGCCGGGGGCCGGGCATGCTCGCGAACCTGCCCAGCTGCGACCGGGTGCCGCTGGACGCCGACGCCGAGGTGGACAGCCAGGTCACCGGCCTGCTCCTGCCGGACGGCGCGCGGGTCACCTCGGTGGTCGAGCAGGGCGCCCTGACCACGGTCGCGGCCACCATCCGGATGACCCCGCTGGACGTCCGCGCCCACTACGAGGGCCGTGGGGACATCGACCTGCTGCGCGCCGAGGACGAGGTGTTCGAGGCCGAGGTGCTGATGCGGGCGCAGGAACGACGGACGTACCTGCGGGCCACCGCGCTCTGCGCGGACGGAACGACGCTGACCGCGGTGGTCGGACCGGACTCGGACGATGCCGGCCTACCCGAGTTCCAGAGCAACTGACCATCAAAGCCGTTCTCGACAGCTGTCCTAATCAGGCAGGTCGATTCGCAACACGTGCTGGGTGACGTCGGTCACTCCACTGTCTAGCGTGCGCACTGTAGACCACTTTCCGGTCGCCACGGCGCGTGGACAGGGAGACTGCATGAGACTCACGCTCGTCCGACGGTATCGCGGCCTCGCGATGACAACGAGCCTGGGGCTGGTCATCGCGCTCGCGCTGACCGCCTCCTCCGCACCCCGACCAGTCCAGGAGTCGCTGGCCACCAACTCGCCCACCGGTCCGATGGAAATCCCCGACGAGTGGATGACCGCCCAGCGGATGAGCGACGGCAGCCGGGACCTCTCGGTCACCAAGTACACGAAGGCTCGCGGCGAGGCCCACGATCTCAACCTGCGCACCCGCCTCCTCTACCGCCACCTGGCACAGCGGAAGTGGAACTTCTTCGGGCCCAGCAACATCGGCGGCCGGGTCGTGGACATCGCCGTCGACCCGCAGGTCCCCGACCAGATCTTCATCGCCGCCGCCTCCGGCGGCGTCTGGAAGTCCGACGACGCCGGCGCCACGTTCGAGACGGCCTGGCCGGACGACGGGACGCAGAGTTTGGGCGCGGTCGCGATGACCAGCGACGGCGTCCTCTTCGCCGGAACCGGCGAGGCCCAGCCGGGTGGCGGCTCGATCACCTTCGGCGGCGACGGCATCTACCGCTCGAAGGACCGAGGCAGGACCTGGCGGCACGTCGGCCTGAAGGACAGCCACGCCATCGGCCGCTTCGCCATCGACCCGAGCAACGAGGACCGGATCTTCGCCGCCGCCAGCGGCAACCTCTTCGTACCGGGTGGCCAGCGCGGCGTCTACCTCTCGGAGAACGGTGGGAACAGCTGGAAGCAGGTGCTCGCGCCGCCGAACGCCACCACGGGCGCCACCGAGGTCGTCATCGACCCGAGCAACCCGCGCCGGATGTACGCGGCCATGTGGGACCACCTGCGCGAACCACATCAGCGCACCTACGGCGGGCTCGGCTCCAGCCTCTGGCGCTCCGACGACGCCGGCCGCACCTGGTCGCGGATGACCAACGGCCTGCCCACCGACGCCGACCAGGGCCGCTGGGGCATCGCGGTCGCCCCGGACAACCCCCAGCGGCTGTACGCGTACGTCGGCACCGCCCTCGGACCGTTCCGCGCCTTCTACCGCTCCGACGACGGCGGCGACAGCTGGACGCAGACGCCGGTCACCGCCGGTCAGGCATCCCAGTCCACGTTCAGCTGGTGGTTCGGCAAGCTCTTCGTCGACCCCGGCAACGCCGATCACGTCTTCCTCACCGGGGTCAACCTGATGCGTTCGACCAACGGCGCGCAGAGCTTCTCGTCGGTGAGCGGCGTGCACGCCGACCAGCACGCGATGCGCTGGGACCCGAAGGTGCCCGGGCGGGTCTACCTGGGCAACGACGGCGGCCTCTACCGATCCGAGGCGAACGGCGCGAGCGACTGGGTCAAGGCGACCTACGAGCCCTACACCCAGTTCTACACGGTGGACGTGGCGCAGACCGATCAGGCGCTGAAGGTCGGTGGCGCGCAGGACAACGGCTGCAATCGCGGCTACAACGGCGTCGGTGGCCCGTGGAACGCCATCGGCTGCGGTGACGGCCTCCAGGTGGTCATCCACCCGGAGGCCCCCAACATCGTCTTCGGGTGCAGCCAGTACGGCTCCTGCTACCGGTCGGAGAACTCCGGCGGCACCCCCCGCCAGAGCATCGGCACCGGCCAGACGGCCTCGGAGCGGCGCAACTGGCTGACCCCGCTGCAGTTCGACCCGAGCGACCCGAACGTCATGTACTACGCCGGGAACATCCTCAACCGCTCGACGGACAACGGTCGCACCTGGACGCCGATCAGCCCGGACCTCACCGGCGGCGGCCCCAACGACCCGAACGGCTACCCGTGGGGCACGATCACCACCGTCGCCGCCGCGCCCACCGAAGGCAACAAGCTCTACGTCGGCACCGACGACGGGAGGCTGTGGTGGACCGACGACCTCGGGCAGAACTGGCAGCAGGTCGACCCGGGGCAGCTGCCCGGCACCTGGGTCACCCGGGTGGCGGTGAACCCCGCCGACAAGAACATCGCCTACGCCACCTTCTCCGCCTTCCGGTCCGGTAGCGACCGGTCCCACGTGATGATGACCCGCGACGGTGGTCGTACCTGGAGCAACATCGGCCGGGGTCTGCCGGACGCGCCGGTGAACTTCGTCGTCCCGACCGCCGACGGCCTGCTGCTGGTCGGTACCGACGTCGGGGTGTTCATGTCGGCGTGGAACGGTGGCGAGTGGGCGGCGCTGGGCACCAACCTGCCGCAGGCGGCCGTCATGTACCTGCGTTACCACGAGCCGAGCCGGCAGCTCACCGCGGCGACCTTCGGGCGGGGCGTCTACGACCTCACCGTGCCCCGCTGCCCGGCAGCGTCGACCAGGCTGCCGCTCAAGCCGACCGGCGTCGGCGTGATCGGCGTGCTCGCCTCCTGCCGGGCGGGCTGATCAACCGGTAGTTCGTCGCGTCTGACGCGGCTAGCAGGCCACCTTCCGGACCCGGGAGGTGGCCTGCCCGTTGAGACTCGACGGTCATCTGCGCAGCCGGCGGGCGCAGGCGCCGTCGTGGCCGTCGCGGAGGAGGCAGCGCCGCCCGCCAGGCAGCCTGAGGTCGCAGAAGACCCGGTGCCGAAGGAACTGCTGGTCTTCCTCGGAGACGGTGGTCTCCCCCGGATCCGCCATCGGTAGCACCAGCATCCACCGGCCGATGACCCGGGCCAGGCGCTGCGCCGCAGGCAGATCGGTGGCCACGACAGGCAGGTGGATGACGTACCGCTGGCTCATCGGGCCCGGTCCCGCTCGTTGCGGGCGCGGGCCTGGTCGGTCTGCCAGCGACGCAGCCCGGCCTTGATCCGGGCAGTCTCGCGGCGGCTCTCGGCGAGAGCGGCGTAGACGGCGGCCATGTCGACGGCAACCCGGTCGAGGAAGGCGTACACGTCGTCGGGGTTCAGGCCGCGACGTCCGAGCCCGGTCGGCGCGAAGCGGCGCTCGCGCACCTGCCACGGCAGCAGACCGGTGTACGCGGCGGAGCGATACGTCGTACCGCCGCTCGGCGGCCCTGGTCGCTGGTTTCTGGCGTTCATGTCTGCCTGCCTTCCTGATGCGGAGGGGCGAGGGGTGTTCGGGGAAGGACGGCGGCCGCTCGGGGGGACCGGCCGGCCGCCGTGCTGTGATCAGCCTGCGACAGTCCGCAGTGGAAGCGGAGCCTGCAGTTCACCCGGGTCCTGGCTCGTATCCGGGTGCCGCGGGCCGGGGGTGAGCGTCCGCGGACCCGCGGACCGGGTCCTAGCCGACGCACGGCGGTGAGCTGCACCCGGCGGCGGGGAGCGGCGCGGTAGCCGATCCGCCGCCGCGAACGCCTGGGCGGGCCTCGATGTGCTGGCGTTGAGTGAGGCAGAATCGAGGGGCATGATCAGAAGGGCTATCAGGAAATGAGCCATGACTGACCTGACCGGCGCCAGTTGGCGCAAGAGCACCCGCGGCGGCGGCAACGGCGGCAACCGCGTCGAGGTCGTGCCCAACCTTCCCGGCCTCGTCCCCGAACGAGACTCCAAGGACCTCCTCGGCTACGCGTTGGCGTTTCGATTGGATACCTGGCGCGCCTTGATCACTTCCATGCGTCAGCCCCATCCCAATGGCTAGCAATCGTCGGCTGCCTGGCGTCCTCCGTCAATTTGCCGAAGAGAGGGATTGGCAGCAGTTTCACACGCCGAAGAACCTTGCCATGGCGCTGGCCGGCGAGGTCGGCGAGCTCCTGGCCGAGCTGCAGTGGCTCACGCCCGAACAGGCGGCGGCGGTGATGGACGAGCCCGAGGCAGGCGCGCGGGTTCGGGCGGAAATTGGCGATGTGATGATCTATCTGACCCGGTTGGCGGATGTGCTCGGAATCGACCTGGAGGAGGCCGCCCGGGCGAAGCTCGCGGAGGTCGCCGTCCGCTATCCGGTTGAACAGGCCAAAGGCTCGGCCGCCAAGCGGTAGCGGGCATGCGAAAAGTTGATCTGTTCGCTACATTCCAGACCTGTACAGGCGCGTAACGACGGGCTTCCAGCCATGGCTGGACACGCTCCCCATGCGCACGATCACTTCGTGCTGCCCGGGGGCAACTGTTGTCAGCGTTCCGCACCTCCGCCGAGGGGCTTCTCCGCTATGCCACCGGCGGCACGCTCGCCGATCGCATCACGGAACAGATCGGCCGCAACGTGAGCGCCGCTGAACGCCGGTCCTGGGAGCGCAGTCTCACGGTGCTCGGGCAGGATCTGGCCGACGCGGGCCTGGGTAAGGTCGAGGTACTGGTCGAGTACCAACTGCCGCTCACCAGCAAGCGGATCGACGCGGTGCTTGCGGGCGTGCATCCCGGGACCGCTGAGGACTCCTACGTGGTCGTGGAGCTGAAGCAGTGGTCGCAGGCAGAGTCCTACGAAGGGTCGGACCGGCTCGTCCTTGTCGAGCACGCCCGCGGGCCACGTTTGCATCCCGGCGTGCAGGTCGGCGACTACTGCGAGTACCTGACGGACTTCCTCGGCGTTCTCTCCCACCGACGGAGCCCGATAGTCGGTGCCGTGTACCTACACAACGCCGTGGACCGGGACGTCAATGACCTCTTCCTCCGCCGGCCCACCGAGCAGAGCAGGATCTACACGAAGCAGCGCCGGGGTCAGTTCCTGGACTATCTCCGGACCCACCTGGCTCCCACGTCGGGCGCGGCCGCTGCTGACCGTTTCCTCACCAGTTCCGTCCGCCCGAGCAAGCACCTCCTGTCGTACGCCGCTGCCGAGTTGAAGGACCGGCCGCACTTCACGCTCCTCGACGAGCAGCGTCTGGCGTACGAACTGGTGCTGCACGCGGTGGAAAGGGCGCGCGCCGCCGACCGCAAGTCGGTCGTGGTGGTCGCCGGCGGGCCAGGCAGCGGCAAGAGCGTGATCGCGCTGTCGGTGCTCGGGGAGCTGGCCCGGCAGCAGCGCTCGGTCATGCACGCCACCGGCTCGCGCTCGTTCACGCAAACGCTGCGCAGGTATGCCGGAAAGGGCTCGACCCGCCTGAAGAACCTGTTCGGCTATTTCAACAGCTTCATGGTCGCCGAGCGGAACGGCCTCGACGTGCTGATCTGCGACGAAGCGCACCGAATTCGGGAGACCTCGGTCAACCGCTTCACCCCGAAGGCGACACGAGGCAAGGCCCGGCCGCAGATCGACGAGCTGATCGCGGCAGCGCGGGTCCCGGTATTCCTCCTCGACGAGCACCAGGTGGTCAAGCCGGGTGAGCTCGGCAGCGTCGACGTCATCTCCGCGTACGCGAAACAACTCAACCTAGACGTGGAGGTCGTATCCCTGCACGACCAGTTCCGCTGCGGCGGCAGCGAGGCGTACGAGCAGTGGGTCCTTGACCTGCTCAACCTTGACGGCGGCCAGCCGTCAATCTGGTACGGCGACGGTCGGTTCGAGCTGCGCCTTGCGGAGTCGCCGGAGGAGATGGAGGCGTTCCTGGCGGCCAAACAGGCCGCCGGCCAAACGGCGCGCATGTCGGCGGGCTACTGCTGGCCGTGGAGCGACCCGAGACCCGACGACTCGCTGGTGCGGGACGTGAAGATCGGTGGCTGGGCCCGGCCGTGGAACGTCAAGAGCGACCGCAGCGTCGGCGACGCGCCGGGTAGCGCGTACTGGGCAACCGACTCGAACGGCTTCGGCCAGGTGGGCTGCGTCTACACCGCGCAAGGATTCGAGTACGAGTGGTCGGGCGTCGTCATCGGGCCCGACCTGGTCGCACGCGACGGCCGGCTGGTCACGCAGCGGGCCGAGTCAAAGGACCCGGCGTTCCGGAGCCGGAAGCAGCTCAGCGACTTCGAGGCGGACCGCCTCATCCGCAACACCTACAAGGTGTTGTTGACGCGGGGCATGCGTGGCACCACCCTCTACTCCACCGACGCGGAAACCCGCGACTTCCTGGCTTCGGTGATCCAGGTGAAATACCAAGTGGAGACGATGTACGAACCTGTCATCGCCGACGATGACCAGCCGCAGAGGACGCCTGGTGTCGTTCTCCGGTGAGGGTTAGAGTCTGCCGCGAAAAGGCGGACCGACAGGCTTTCGAACCCGAACATGCCTCCACCGCACGAGTATCTCGTGCAACCGGGGGCAGGACGCGTTGTCGACGACCTTCTACGTCTACGTCGGAATCGATTCTCAAGCGAACTACGAAAAGGGCAAAGCGCAGGGCGTCTGGGGGTGGGAGTCCAGCGTGCTCGACCGCGGCGGGGCTGACGGCTCGGCGAATCGGACCGTGGCTCTCCGCATACGTCCCGACGACTACCTGATTCTGGGGTTCAAGGCACCCGGCGGTCCCCGTGTCGATGACGAGAGGTTCTTTTCGCAAGAGCTGACCGAGGTCCTGATAACTCGGGTAAGGCGTTCGCTCTACCGGTCGGCCGCGAAGGTATGGGAAGACAAGCCGTACCCGGAACGGATCGATCTCGAGGCTCTCCAGACCCTCGACCAAGCGCCGGGATGGCGCCTGGGGCGAGCGGCGATGAGGGCGCTCCGCCTGTCGGGCACCAAACAGGGAGCACCAGTCGCCGGCGACCCGTTGGCCATCGCGGCCTTCGACGAAGGTGCGCACAGCGATCAGGACGACGAACTCGAGTTGGCCGGTGACCTCGACGCCCTGGTCACTGCCGTACGACGACGTGAACAACGTCGCCTACGCATGTTGAAGTTTGGCTCGCTGACAGAGGCGAGATGTGACCTCTGCGGCCGGACATTGCCGGTACGCCTCGTCTCGGCTGCACACATCAAGCGGCGCGCTGACGCGACCAGACGTGAACGACTTAATCCCGACAACATCATGGCCGCTTGTCTGCTCGGCTGCGACGCACTCTTCGAACACGGTCATGTCCATGTCGATCCCACCGGTACGATTCGGGTTGGGCGCCACGTACGGGGTGAACTACTTGCGGCGGCCCGCCATCTCGCTGGTCGCCAATGCCCTGCCTACACGTGGCGCTCGCGTACCTTCTTCGAGGCCCATGCCACGCGGTTCAGCAGACCCGGTGTGGACAGCGCGTGGCCACAGGCCAATTGGGAACTTGCAGCCGACGAGCAAGCAGCGGGACGGCCCTTGCGAGCCGACGGCTGACCGACTCCCCACCTTGCACTGCTAAGGGCTGGCGCCGATTGCCGCACACCTGTCCCGCCACGATCCTCATCCAACGGCGGTCGGGCTGGCACGTGCGTAACGTGCAGGGGTAACCCCCTGACGCGAAGAGGAGACTTCATGTCCAAGCCACCGCTGCCCGAGCCCGCGATCGCCATGCTGCAGAAGCCGAACCCGGCGGTCATGACGACCCTCCAGGCGACTGGTCAGCCGGTGTCCGCCGCCACGTGGTACCTGTGGGAGGACGGCCGGATCCTGGTGAACATGGACGCGAGCCGCCGACGGCTGGACCACATCCGGAACGACCCCCGGGTCTCGCTGACCGTTTTGGACGAGGCGGGCTGGTACACCCACGTCAGCATCATCGGGCACGTCGCCGAGCTGCGCGACGACGAGGATCTCGCGGACATCGACCGGTTGTCCGAGCACTACACGGGCAACGCGTACCCACGGCGGGAGCGTGCTCGGGTCAGCGCCCTGATCGAGATCGACCGCTGGCACGGCTGGGGCGCGCTCAAGGACAACAGCCAGATCGGCTGACCAGTACGAAACGACCCGGCCGGCGGCACCGCCGGCCGGGCCAGCAGGTCAGGGCTGCACGGTGGTGGTGGCCGGTGCGCCGACACGGGTCACCAGGTAGCCGAAGGCCGCCGCGGTGAAGAACATGACGATGCCGTAGACGGCTCCCGGGATCGCCATCTGGGTGCTGTCGAGCAGCGCCGGGCTGAGCGCGATCGTGATGGCCAGGGTGCTGTTGTGGATGCCGATCTCGAACCCGGCGGCGGTCGCGGCGCTGCGGTCGACTCCGGCCAGCCGGGGTACGCCGTATCCGATGGCGAGGCTCAGCAGGTTGAAGGCGAGCACGGCGAGGCCGACGGAGACGAAGTAGTCGGCGATGTTCTCGCGTTCGCCGAGTACGGCGCCGGTGATCACCGCGACGAGGACGACGACGGACAGGATGCGGACCGGGCGGTTCAGGCGTTCGGCGATCCGGGGCACCCGGGCGCGGATCAGCATGCCGATCGCGACGGGGACGAGCACGATGGCGAAGACCTGCAGCACCTTGTCGAACTGCAGGCCGATGCTCCTGCCGTCGGGCAGGAAGTACGCCGCCGACAGGTTCACCAGGATCGGCAGGGTGAACACGGCGAGCACCGAGTTGATGGCGGTGAGAGTGATGTTCAGGGCCACGTGCCCGCCGAAGAGGTGACTGTAGAGGTTGGCCGTGGTGCCGCCGGGGGAAGCGGCCAGCAGCATCATCCCGACGGCCAGCTCCGGTGCCAGGTCGAACGCGAGGACCAGGGCGAAGCAGAGCCCCGGCAGCACCAGCACCTGGCACACCAGCGCGATGACGGCGGCCTTCGGATGGTGGGCCACCCGGCGGAAGTCCGCAATGGTCAGCCCGAGACCCAGGCCGAGCATGATGATGCCGAGGGCGATGGGCAGACCGATCAGGGTCAGGGCTGAGTCCATGGCACAACATCGTTACCACCCGGTAACGCCGCCACAATCCCCCATGTGGCTGGACGGCTCTTGACCCCAGACCGTGATCGCCTTAACTTCATCAATCAGATAAGTGTCTTTACTAATTCCGCTCCATTCCTCGTGGGAGTGCCGATGCGACCATTCCGTCACCGCCGTCTCACCGCCATCGTCGCCCTGGCGGCGATGCTGGTCACCGCAGCACCGCCAACCGCCGCGAGCGCTGCCGACAAGCCCGACCGCCGTGCCGGTTACCACCGGGTCGGCTACTTCACCCAGTGGGGCATCTACGGCCGGGCCTTCCCCGTCAAGAAGCTCGACACCTCCGGGGCGGCGAGCCGCCTCACCCATGTCAACTACGCCTTCGGCAACGTGAGTGAGGACGGACGCTGCTACATCGACGGTGGGCCGGGCGAGGGCGACGCGTGGGCCGACTACCAGCGTCCGGTCCCGGCGGAGGAGAGCGTCGACGGCGTCGCCGACGCCCCGGGTCAGGCGCTCAACGGCAACTTCGGCCAATTGGCCAAGCTGAAGGCCAAGCACCGCGACCTGAAGGTCCTGATCTCGCTGGGCGGGTGGAGCTGGTCGACGTACTTCTCGAACGCCGCCCTGACTGACGCCTCCCGCAAGGCGTTCGTCGCCTCCTGCATCGACCTCTACCTCAAGGGCAACCTGCCGGGCGGTGACGGCGCCGCGGGCGGCCCGGGTGCGGCCGCCGGTGTCTTCGACGGCATCGACCTCGACTGGGAATGGCCGAACTGGGCCGGTGAACCGGGCAACGTCATCCGCCCGGAGGACCGGGAGAACTTCACCAAGCTGCTCGCCGAGTTCCGTCGGCAACTCGACGCGTACGGGCGCACGACCCGCGAGCACTACGCGCTGACCGCCTTCCTGCCGGCCAACCCGGCCACCATGGACGCCGGCTACGAGGGCCGCAAGATCTTCAAGTACCTGGACTTCGCCACCGTGCAGGGGTACGACTTCCACGGCGGCTGGGACGCGGTCACCAACCAGCAGTCCGCGCTGCGCGTACCGGCGGGAGCGCCGGACAACCCGGACTTCTCCGCCGAGGTGGCCATCGACGGCTGGATCGCCCGCGGCGCACCGCGCGACAAGCTGGTCCTGGGCATCCCGTACTACGGTCGCGGCTGGACCGGCGTCACCGGCGGCGGCAACGGCCTGTTCAAGCCGGCCACCGGGCCCGCGCCGGCCACCTTCGAGGCCGGGTACGAGGACTACAAGAAGCTCAAGACCCTGGCCGGCAACGGGTACACCGTGCACCGCGACCTGCGCTCCGGGCACGCCTGGCTGTTCGACGGTACGACGTTCTGGACGTACGACGACCCGGCGGTCGTGCTGCAGAAGACGCTCTACATCCGGCGGGCCGGTCTGGCCGGAGCGATGATCTGGTCGCTGGACGGCGACGACGACAACGCCACGCTGACCAAGACGATCGGCCTCGGGCTGACGACCTGGTAGCCGTACCCCGCCTGCGGTGGTCCCCCGGCCCGTCGCCGACCTCGGTCGGCGGCGGGCCGGCAGGCGCTCAGGGCTCGCTGGTCTCGGGTTGCGCCGCGCGCACCGCCGCCTCGATCAGCGCGGTGACCTGGTCCATGTCCCGTGCCTGGCGTACGTCCAACTCGGCCGACCATCCGTTCGGACGGGTGAGCCGCACCGTCACGTCCTCGCGGCGGTGGGTCAGCCAGTCGGCGATCGCCTGCACCAGCACCATGACGACGCCTGCGCTGTGGACGGCCACGACCAGCCCGTCCGTGGCACCCGCCGGCTCCTGCTCGGGCGGCGGCGGACCGGCGTCGGGTGCGGTGGTCACCTGGCCGCGAAGCCGCTCCTCGGATCGCAGCCACGACGCCAGCGAACGTCGGGCGTCGGCGGACGGAAGATCGGGATACACCGAGATCGTGATCGTCTCCTGAGACGTCAGCACCGTCTCCTCCTTCCGGACGAGGCCACCCGCACACCATCATCCTGCCAGCCGATCCCCCGCCGGGCATCCCATGAAGTCACCGGAGTCGATCCGACCTTGACCCAGGTACCGGTGGTTCATAGGCTCCGGCCACTGCCAGGTTGTTCCCGAGAAGGGAAACACGAGACATGGCCCGATCGATGCGTCCGTCCTGGACGGTCCCTCCGAGGCGGCTGGCGAGCGCCGCCGCGATCACCCTCCTGCTCGGCACGATTCCCCTGCTCAGTGGCACATCCGCCGCGAGCGCCGCCCGGCCCTCCGCCCCCTGCAGCACCGACCCGACGGCGCGTCTGAGCACCGTGCCCACCCCGGAGACCGTGCTCGGCTTTCCGCTCGGGGTGGGTCAGGAGCGGGTCGTCACCAACGACGAGGTCCGGACCTACCTGGGAGCGGTGGACACCGCCTCCGACCGGGTCGTCACCGGCGTGATGGCCACCAGCGTGCTCGGTCAGCCGCTGCCGTACGCGGTGGTGTCCAACGAGCGCAACGTCCGGCCGTCCGCGCTGCGCGAGATCGCCGACGACGTGCGGGACCTGCGCGACCCGCGCCGGACCAGCGCGCGGACGGCCGCGCGGACCGCCAAGGACAGCCCGGCCATCGTCTGGGTGACCGCGAACGTGCACGGCGGCGAGAAGAGCGGCACCGACGCCGCGCTCAAGACGCTGTACGAGCTGGCGGCCGGCCTGTCCTGCGCGGTCGAGCAGCGCAACGACAACCTGGTCACCATCATCGTCCCGACGCAGAACCCGGACGGGCGCGACGCGACCCGGCGGCAGAACGAGTTCGGCTTCGACATGAACCGGGACTGGTTCGCGCGCACCCAGCAGGAGACCGACGGCAAGCTCGAACTCCTGCGCCGGTACCCGCCGCAGGTCTTCATCGACGCGCACGAGATGGGTGGCCGGCAGTACTTCTTCCCGCCCAACGCCGACCCGATCCACCACGAGATCGCCGGCGAGGCGGTCGACTGGATCAACCGGATCGGGGAGGCCAACAAGGCCGGCTTCGGTTACAACGGCGCCTGCGTCGACGACGACAGCACGGAGTGCTACTTCAACTACGACACGTACGACATGTTCTTCATGGGCTACGGCGACACGGTGCCGACCACCGGCTTCGGCGCCGCCGGCATGACGTACGAGAAGGGCAGCGCGTCGGCGGTGGCCGACCGGGTTCAGCAGCAGTTCGACACCCAGTGGGCCACGCTCGGTTGGGCAGCTGCGAACAAGCGCGAGGTGCTGAACGACTACTTCGACATCTGGACCGACGCGCTCGCCCAGGGCAGGGCGGGCACGCTGGAGCCGAACGAGGTGGTCCAGCCCACCAACGAGGTCCAGTTCCCGGTGCCGGACATCAAGATCCGCTCGTACTTCCTGCTGCCCGACCGGCAACTCGCCGACGTCCGCCAGCTCGTCGAGCGGCTGCGCCGGATGGACGTCGAGGTGTACGAGGTGCAGAAACCGACCCGGGTGCCCACCGCGCGGGTCTTCGGCGGCCGGACGGCCACCAACGTGACGGTGCCCAAGGGCGCGTACTGGATCCCGATGGACCAGCCGCAGAAGCACTGGATCCAGGCGATCATGGGCGAGGACCCGTACGTCCCCTTCCCGTACTTCTACGACGTGTCGTCCTGGAGCAACCCGCTGCTGATGGGTGTCTCCACCATCTACACCGGCGACAACGTCCGGCCGAAGGCGCAGCTGGTCCGCACGATCTCCGGCGGCCGCAGCGGCCTGGCGTGGCCATGGGGCTCGTACACGTACCCGCTGGACTCGGCGGCGGCCGCGGAGCTCACCTTCACCCTGCTCAAGCGCGGCGTGCCGCTCGTGCGCAACCTGGAGACCAGCACGGTCGCCCTACCGGCGACCAGGCTGAGCCGTACGGTCGACGAGCTGGCCGAGTCGTTCGGGGTGACCCTCACCCCGGGCGGGCGGCCCAGCGGGACCCGACTCGACCTGCCGGACGTGGGGCTGTTCCAGGGCACCGGCATCTCCACCACGTCGGGCTCGCACGGCGAGGCCCGGTACGTGCTCGGCAAGCGGTGGGGCCTGGACCTCACCCCGGTCACCACGGCCGACATCAACGACAACACCGAGGCGTTCACCGGACGCACGGTGCTGCTGGTGCCGGACGGCAGCAGCCCGACCGGCGGCCTCACCGCCGCCGGGCAGGCCAACCTGCGCGACTGGATCGCCCAGGGCCACACCTACATCGGGCTGCGCAACGAGGGCACCCGGATGGCTCGGGCGGCCGGGCTCACCTCCACGACGGAGAAGACCAAGCCGGCCGACTACCTGGTGATCGGCTCGCATCTGCGGGTCGACGTCGACCGGGACAGTCCGGTCGCCCTGGGCCGCCCGGCGGAGGACTTCGAGTTCAACAACAGCGACCCGATCCTCAACCCGAGCACCACCGGGACGAACGTGCTCAGCTACCCGGCGGGGAACACGTTCTGGGCCAACGGCTACACCGTCGGCGCGGACGCGTTGAAGGGCACGTCGGCAGTGGTCGACGAGCCGACCGGCGCCGGTCGGGCGGTGCTGTTCGCGTTCAATCCGCTCTTCCGGGCGTACAACGAAAATGGTCTGCACCTGGTGGCCAACGCGCTGCTCTACCCGGCGGCGACCAGCGCGCCGGACGCCCGGCGCACGCCGGGCATCGACCCGGCGCGCGCCAGCGCCGCGGCCGCGCCGGTGGCGGCGGACCTGGGTGGTGGGTGGCGACCGACCACCATCGAGGTGGCGGCGACGGACCTGCCGCGCACCCGGGCGATCGTGGAGCGGTTCACCGCGGACGCGCGGGCGTCCACGACGGGCGGCTCGGCCTACCTGGTGATCCCGAACCCGGAGGGACTCCAGGCCGACGAGCACCCGTTCCTGGGTGATCTGGTACGCGCCCTGCGTGCTGCCCAGGTGCCGTTGCGGTCCGTGGTGGGCTGACGCCGGACCCGCACAGTGGAGCGCCCGCCCCCGGCGTCGGGGGCGGGCGCTTCGCGCAGCCGCGGTCTCAGCCGCTCGTGCAGCGGATGCCGTTGAGGGTGAACGCGGTGGGCAGCACGTTCGGGCCGCTGTACGCGCCGACGAAGCCGGCGCTCACGCTGCCGCCGGCGGCGATCTGTCGGTTGTCGTCGGTGGGTGTGACCCGCACGGCGGTACCGACCTGCTCCCAGGTGGCGCTCCAGCCGCTGCTCACCTGCTGCCAGGCCGTCGGCCACGTCCAGGTGAGCGTCCAGCCGTTGATCGAGCTCGTGCCGTTGTTGGTGATCTCGACACCGCCGATGTAGCCGTTGCCCCAGTCGCCGCTGGTGGTGAAGCGAACGCCGCACGCGCTGGCGGCCGGGCTGCCGGTGGCGAAGGTGAGCGGCGGTGAGGACCAGGACACCCGACCGGCGGTGTCACGGGCCAGCACGTTGACGGTGTACCTGCTGCCGGGCACCAGGTTGCCGACCGTGAACGAGGTGGACCTCGTCTCGCCCAACTGCTCGCTGATCGCACCGTTCTGTCGGTACACCTCGTACTTGGCGATCGGGCTGCCACCGGATGCGGCCGCCGGCCAGGAGATCGTCGCGGTCCGGTCGGTGACGCCGCCGACCGTGGGCTGGCCCGGCGCCGCGGGCCGCCCGGCGGTCGCGCCGGCCGGGCGCAGCACGAGCGTGGTGAGCGAGTACGGCGGCAGCGTCCGACTGGTCGCGGAGCCGGACTGGCCGGTGGCGATCCCGGCCGCGCCGTTGGTGAGGGTGGAGACCGTCGGCGTGGCGGCGGACGGCGTGAACCCCGCGTAGTCGATGGTGACCGGATGCGCGCTGTCCGGGTCCTTGTTGACCAGCAGCACCGCGAGGTCGCCGTTGGCCCGGCGTACCGCGTGGGCGCTCACCAGCGGCTGGTCGGTGCCGGCGCGGACGAACTGGTTGCCGGGCTGGGCGAAGAGTTTCATCATGGTCAGCGCGTGGTACGGCGCGAACGGTGTGTTCAGCGGCGGCTCGCACACCGAGCCGTCCTCCGTGCAGGCGCCGCTGGAGAGGATGCCGAAGTCCCCGTAGTCGGTCTGGCCCGCCACCTCCGACACCGTGCCGATGCCGTTGTGCACGTTCCACCACTGCACGGTGAAGACGCCGTTCTCCAGCAGCCCGCTGTAGGCGTCGGCCAGGAAGAGCGCCGCCGGCTGGGTGGTCCGGCCCGCGTCGACGTTCAGCTCGGTGAAGCTGATGCCGATGCGCGCGGCGTTCGGGCCGGCGTACCGGGTGATCTGCTCCCGGAGCAGGTAGGCGGCGTCGGGAATGTGGTTGGTCCGGGCCAGTGACTCCGCGGCGGAACCACCCGGATACCAGTGCACGTCCACGAAGTCGATCTTCGGGCCGGCGAGGGAGAGCACCGTCTGGTTCCAGGGGCCCGGGTCGGCGCCGGCGGTGATCCCGTCCGGCCAGTTGCCCGGCATCGTCAGCACCGCGCCGACCTTGATGCTCGGGTCGACCGCCTTCATCGCGTCGGCGTACTCGACGACCAGCCTCGCGTACTGGGTCGCGCTCTTGTCCGGGTGGTCGTCGGCCTCCCAGGCCGATCCGTAGTGGCCGTTGCCGTAGTTCTCGTTGCCGACCGTCCAGTATTTCGCGCCGTAGCCCTTGGTCACGTTGGCGTACCGCACCCAGTCGGCGGCCTCGGCCGGGGTGCCGGTGCCGTAGTTCGCGATGATCATCGGTTCGGCGCCGACCCGCTGGACCGCCGCCATGAAGGTGTCGAAGTCGGTTCCCGGCGCGACGTACCCGCCGGGCGCGGTGTGGTCCTTCCAGTGGTAGATGTCGGCGTACGAACCGCCGGGGTACCGCATCATCCGCACGCCGGCGTCGCGCAGCAGGTCCGACGTCTCGGCGGTGCCGAGGTTCTGGTCCCAGATGGCGTGGTTGACGCCCAGCGCGGTGGCGGGCACGGTCGCCAACCCCGCCCGCGCGTTCACGGTGACGGCGACCGGATCGACTGCCGCGCTGGCGTTCGGGGGGTTGACGCCGCTGAGCGCGCCCACGGCGAGCAGAAGGCTCGTCAGGAGAGCTGTGCGACGGGATCGGGCGGGCCGGGGCCCGCGGGTTTTCGGGTACGGCATGTGGCTGGGCTCCTTAGCGGAGAACGACAGTGAGTCGCCCAGCCCGTCACGCGTCGGTCGCATCAGCAGACGCGGCGGTGGGCAGACTCGTGGACGGACGGCTCCCGGTGTGCCATCTCTGGTGCCACCGTCCCCCGGGAATCCAGCGAGTGATCCCGGCTGCCCATGGACGGGCGTCAGCCCCGCGCGCGGCATGTCATCGACGTTCAAGAGTCTCACGGTCGATTCGACGATCTCAAGGGCCGTCACCGTCAGTGGTCCGGAAGGCTCCGTGTCCGGGCGGGACGGGGGTGGCGCGCGGGCGGGACGGCTGCCACCATCACGGGCATGCCTGTCGCCCGTCGTACCCTGCTCGGGGCCAGCCTGGCCGCCGCAACCTCCGCCGTCGTCGGCTGCGATGACGGGCGCGGATCGGGCGCGGGGTGGACCGGCCGGGGCGATGCGGCGACCGCGACCGGCGCCGCCGGCAACAGGGCAGGGCTCGGCCCATCCGGGAAGCCGTCGGCGGCGTCGCCCTCGGCGGAGTTCGGCGCGGCGGAGGCCGGCACGGCAGAGCACGGCGCGGCCCCGGGTGGCGGCAGCATCCCGGCGAAACAGGCCCGCTACGTGACCGGTCTGCTCCGGCAGCACCTGCCCGCCACGCCGCAGACCTTCCAGCACAGCGGCTTCCCCGGTGCTGTCGCCCTCGTTCAGGTCAACGGCAAGGCGACGGTGCACGCCGCCCTCGGGGAGGCGCTCCGCTACTCGGCCGGCCCGAAGCTCCTCCCGGTCGACAAGCGCGTCCCGATGCGCCCCGACTCCATCTTCGACCTCGCCTCGGTCACCAAGGTCTACACCTCCATCCTCCTCCTGCAACAGGTCGACAAGGGGCGCGTCGACCTCGCCGCCCCCGTCGTGGACTACCTGCCCGCCTTCACCGGCGCCGGCAAGGACCGGGTCACCGTCGAGATGCTGCTCACCCACACCAGCGGCCTCCCGGTCGGCGCCAAGGTCACCGGTCTGCCGGACAACGCGGCACGCTGGAACGCCGTGCTCGCCACCCCACTGGTCTCCGGCGCCGTGCCTGGGGACACGTTCCGCTACTCGAGCGTCGGGCTCATGGTCGCCGGCAAGATCGTGGAGAAGGTCACCGGCCAACTCCTCGACCAGGCCCTCAGGTCCACCATCACCGGGCCCCTCGGCCTGCAGGACACCGGCTTCAATCCCAACACCTGGCTGTCCAACGACGCCAAGGCCACCCGCCTGGTCGCCACCGACGCCCGCTCCTCCCGCGGCCTGCTCCGCGGCACCGTCCACGACGACGTCGCCAACCACCTGGGCGGCGTCGCCGGTCACGCCGGCATCTTCGCCAGTGCCACCGACCTGGCCGCCATCGGCGAACTCCTGCTCAACGGCGGCACCTATCAGGGCAAGCGCATCCTCGCCGCCGCCACCGTTCAACGGATGCTCACCGACCACAACGCCGGCAAGCCCGCCATCGACCCCGAGCGTCCCAACCGCACCGCCGCTCACGGCCTCGGTGTCGTCCTCAACCAACCCTGGTTCATGGGCAGGCTCGCCTCCCCGCGAACCTTCGGCCACACCGGCTTCGCCGGCCCCTCACTCCTGGTCGACCCCAACCGCAAACTCGTCCTCGCGCTGCTCACCAACCGGGCCCACCCCAACTGGAGCTGGGCGGACCCCGACCCGGTACGCGCCGCCCTCGGCGACGTCCTCGCCAAGCTCCTCTGAGGGCCGCCCGCCACAGCGGCGGGCCGGCCGAGCGGGGATAATCTCGCCGCATGCGGGGACGAATCGGTGCGGTCCGACGGTGGTACGGGAAGCGCAGGAGGGCAGTACGCCGCCACCTCCTCCTCGCGCTGGTCGCTGGTGTGGTGCTCCTGAGTGGCGGGACCGTGGCCAGCGTGGCGTGGGTTCGCGGTGACGCGGACGGCCACATCTACAGCGAGGCCGGCGTGCCGGACGCGCCGATCGCCCTGGTCCTGGGCACGAAGGTGGACGCGGACGGCGAGCCGTCCGCGTTCCTCGCCGCCCGGCTGGAGATCGCCCGGCGGCTGTTCGACGCCGGCAGGGTCCGGGCGATCCTGGTGTCCGGCGACAACATGAACGCCGACTACAACGAACCCGCGGCGATGATGCGCTGGCTGGTCGACCGGGGCGTGCCGGCGCAGCAGGTGGTGCTGGACCACGCCGGCTTCGACACGTACGACTCGTGTGCACGGGCGGAGCGGATCTTCGGGGTGACACGCGCGACCGTGGTGACCCAGGCCTTCCACCTGCCCCGCGCCGTGGCTCTGTGCCGGCGCCTCGGCATCGACGCCAACGGCGTCGGCGACGAGACCATGAAGCGGTACGCCCGGCCGTGGCGGGTCAGCTCCACCCGCGAGTACGGTGCCTGCCTGAAGGCGGCCCTGGACCTGCTCTCCGGCCGTGACCCGGCCCATCTCGGCCGCCGCGAGACCGGCGTCGACGACGCTCTCCGGACCGGCTGACGACGACCGGCTGATGACGATCTGCTGACGACGACAGGTGTCCCGGCCCACTCGGACGCGGCGGCTGCGAGCCGGTGTCCGCGTCAGCGGTGCCGGGGCGCGGCGGCGCTGTCGCGTTCGATGAGGTCGGTGGCGAGTTCGACGCGCGGGCTCTCGATCGTCTCGCCGGCGGCGAGGCGCAGCACGGTACGCGCGGCCAGCATGCCCATCTTGGCCAGAGGTTGGCGAACCGTGGTCAGCGGCGGGGAGCACCACTGGACCTCGGGCAGATCGTCGAAGCCGACCACGCTGATGTCGCCGGGCACCCGTAGGCCACGTTTGCGGACCGCCTCGTAGACGCCGAGCGCCATCTGGTCGCTGGCGGCGAAGATGGCGGTGGGCGGGTCGGGCAGGGACAGCAGCTGCGTACCGGCGGTGTAGCCGGCCTCGTGGTAGAAGTTGCCGGGGCGGATCAGGGCGTCGTCGAGGGCGATGCCGGCGGCGGCGAGAGCGGCGCGGTAGCCGTCCAACCGGGCCCGGCTGCACATCAGGTGCGGTGGACCGGCGATGAAGCCGATGCGTCGGTGGCCGAGGCCGAGCAGGTACTGGTTGGCGCTCAGGCTGCCCGCCCAGTTGGTGGCGCCGATGGTGGGCGCCGCCCGTGGGTCCACGCCGGCGGGGTCGACGATGACCACTGGCAGGTGGAGCCGGCTCAGCTCGGCCTGGAGCGGCGGATTCACCATCGAGGTCACGAAGATGACCCCGTCGGTGGAGCGGGTGCGCATGTTGTCGAGCCACTGTTTGGCCGAGGAGATGCGCCAGTGGATGGCCGAGACGACGGTGCCGACGCCGCTGCTCAGGGCGACGTCCTCGACGCCGCGGATGATCTCCACCGCCCATGGGCTGTCGAGGTCGTTGAAGACCAGGTCGATCAGGGCGGCGTCGGTCCGCTTCGGCGACGAGCGACGGCGGTAGCCGTGCCGGGTCAGCAGTTCCTCGACCCGTTCCCGGGTCTGCGGCGCGACGTCGGAGCGGCCGTTGATGACCCGGGACACCGTGGGTACGGAGACACCGGCCAGCCGCGCGATCATCGCGATGGTGACGTTTCGTCCGATGTCGGAGCCCACGTCCGGCCTCCCTGACTGGTGATCGCGCCCTCGGCGTCACGGCGCATGACGATGGGTGGAAGCTCCGGAACTTTCGATGCCTGACCGATAATGTCGATCGATGGCCGGGACGTTACGAGTTGTTTCCATACTGGTCAAGGCCTTTGCCGCATCCCGAATGGAACCGATCATGGGGTCCTGCTTTCGGAAGGCATCGGCACGTGGACC
Source organism: Micromonospora sp. CV4 (assembly GCF_003667455.1). Classification (NCBI taxonomy): domain Bacteria; kingdom Bacillati; phylum Actinomycetota; class Actinomycetes; order Micromonosporales; family Micromonosporaceae; genus Micromonospora; species Micromonospora sp. CV4. The sequence goes on from NZ_RCVI01000226.1 coordinate 49,097, forward strand.
GAAATTTTCACGCCCACGGCGTGACCTGGGTCGGTCCGCGGCCGGCGGTCGCACGACTCACCTGATGCCGTGCGTCACAAGGGGCGTGGTTGACCGGCCGGATCGGCGCCGATACCGTCGATCCACTATCTGCGGCGACGCGAGGGAAGCCGGTGTGAATCCGGCGCGGTCGCGCCACTGTGAGCGGTCCCCACGGGGTCCGCGAGCCAGGACACTCGGTTGTCCGCAGCCTTGCGATGGGGACGCGTCATCCCCGAGGAGGTTTGCGTATCATGTCCAGCTCCACGTCCAGCCAGCCGTTGGTGCAGCCCGCTGGCAACGTCCGTCTGCTGTGGACGGCCCTGGCCACCGTCGCCGTGCTTCTCCTGCTGGCCTATCTTGTCGCCTTCGACCAGGGGGCGGTCTCCCGTAGCGGGATGTACCTGCACGAGCTGATGCACGACGGTCGGCACCTGCTGGGTGTCCCGTGCCACTGACCACCACCACCGCACCACGGTTCGTCACCGTTCTCGTCCGCGGACTGCTCGCCGGCCTGGTCGCCGGCCTCCTCGCCGGAACGTTCGCCTATGTGGCCGGCGAACCACACGTCGACGCGGCCATCGCGATCGAGGACGCGGCGGCACACGCCGATCCCACCGCCGGTGGGCACCATCACGATGACGCGCTGGTCAGCAGGGACGGGCAGCGTGGCGGTCTGTTCCTGGCCACCAGCCTGTTCGGCGCGGCGATGGGTGGCCTGCTGGCCACCGCGTACGTTCTGCTCTGCCGTCGGCGGCGGGCGTACGACGACGGCCGGTCGGGTCTGCTGCTGGCCGGCGCCGCGCTGCTCGGCGTGGTGATCGTGCCGTTCGTCAAGTACCCGGCGAATCCACCGGCGGTCGGCGACCCGGCCACCATCGACCAGCGCACCGGCACCTACCTGCTGATGGTGGCACTCGGCCTGGTGGCGGTGTGGGCCGGCTCGCTGGGTTACCGGTCGGTCGGCGGCGCGGCGCCACTGTGGCTCCGCGCCGGGGCCGCCGTCGGCGGGTTCCTGCTGGTGACCGGTGTGGCCTACGTCGTGCTGCCGTCCTTCCAGGAGGTCCCGGACGACTTCCCCGCGACCCTGCTGTGGGACTTCCGGCTCGCCTCGCTCGGCACCCAGGTGGTGCTCTGGACGGGGATCGGGCTGCTGTTCGCGGCCCTGATGAACCAGGACGGGCGCCGCAGGGCCGCCACCGCAGCCCCGAGCACGTGACCACCACCCGCCTGCGGCTGGTCGCGCACGGGCACACGGCCGCGCTGCGGCGGGCGACGTTCGGCGGGGGAAACGAGAGCCTGGACGAGGGTGGTCGACGCGCCGCCCTCGCCCGGGCCTCCGCTGGGCGGGACCGGCGGGGCGGCAACGCGGTCTGCCTGTCCAGTCCCGCGCCGGCGGCCATCGAGACCGCGTACGCCCTCGGGCTGACGCCGAGCGCCGAGGCGGCGCTGGCCGACTGCGACCACGGCCACTGGACCGGACGGTCGCTGGAGGCGGTCGGCGCCGAACAGCCTCGGGCGCTGCAAGCATGGCTGTCCGAGGTGGACGCGGCGCCGCACGGGGGCGAGTCGATCGTGGCACTCCGGGACCGGGTCGGCCGCTGGCTGGACGCGCAGCGGGGGCGCGGCGAGCGGATCATCGCCGTCACCCATCCGATCGTGATCCGGGTCGCGGTCGTTCACGCCCTCGACCTGCCGTTGGCGACGTTCCGGCAGCTGGATGTCGAGCCTTTGGCGATGGTCCGGCTCACCGGTCACGGGGCACGGTGGCAGCTACGGCTGAGCGCACCGCGGGCCGACTGAGACGGGCACCGGTCAGGGCGCCTCCCGGCGGGCCGCGGGTCCCCGGGCCAACGACGGCGTGACGCGGGCCCGACCGGCCCGGCGCGGCCCCGATCCGGCGGGTCGGAGCCGGCCACGGGCGACCAGTTCGACGGTGAGGACGACAGCGACGGCCTCGACGGCGAGGAGTCCGACGAGCACGACCAACTGCGTCACACCGGCGGCGAGGGGGCTCGCCCCACCGAGCAGCACCCCGACGAACGCACCCGGAAGGGTCACCAGGCCCACCGTCCGTGTCTGGTCGAGTGCCGGGACCAGCGCCTGCCCGGCCGCCGGACGGCACACCAGCAGCACGGCGTCCCGGGGCAGCAGGCCCAGGGCCAGGCCGGCCTCCACCTCACCGCGCCGGCTGGTCAGCTCGTCCAGCGCACGGCGACCGGCCAGCGAGGTGGCGGTCATCGCCCCGCCGATCAGGATCCCCGCGACCGGAATGATCGCGATGCCACGCGGCGGCACGGGTCTCGCTCGGCTCGGCCACTCCCCCGGCGCGGGGTTGTCGAGGGGCCCTGGCGTCGCCGTCGAACCTCCGGCCAGCGAGACCGGGACGTCGCCGCTCGACGGCGACGCGCAGGAGGCGTCGACGCGCGTACCGGAGGTGCAGCCCGCGGCGGCGGTCGCGGGCGGCCGACCCCTCGCTCAGCGTGAGTAGTACTCGACGACGAGCTGCTCGTCACAGACCACCGGAACCTCCGGCCGCAGCGGGACCCGGGTCAGGCGAGCGGTCAGGCCGGTCAGGCTGACCTCCAGGTACGGCGCTGGCCGCTCCGGGGCGTGCGCCCCGGCGGCCGCGACGACGAACGGGGCCTTGCCCCGGCTGCGCTCCGCCACGGCGATGACGTCGCCGGGCTGCAGCCGCGCGGACGGCCGGTCCAGCCGGCGGCCGTTGACTGTGACGTGTTGGTGGGTGACGACCTGACGGGCCTGGTAGATGGTGCGGGCGAAGCCAGCCCGCAGCACCAGCGCGTCCAGCCGGCACTCAAGGTCGACGATCAGCTGCTCCCCGGTCTTGCCCGGCCGCCGGACAGCCCGGTCGAACGCGCGCCGCAGCTGGCCCTCGTGCAGGTCGTACTGCGCCTTGAGTCGCTGCTTCTCCAGCAACCGGACCTTGTAGTCGCTGGTGGTCCGGCGAGCCCTGCCGTGCTGCCCGGGTGGGAACGGGCGGCGTTCGAAGTAGCGCACACATTTCGGGGTCAGTGCGATGCCGAGAGCACGGGACCGCTTGACCTTGGGGCGGGTCTGATTCATTCTTCACCTCTCAAGTAAGGTAAGCCTAACCTTATTAGGAGGTGATCGGGTTGAGCAACCCCTCGACCAGCACGACGGACTCCACCGACGACCCGGCGGTCCGTCTTCGATCGATGCTCGTCGCCGCTCATTCCCTCACCCTGCACATCCCCGGCCACGAGGCGCACGTCGCCGGACGGCACACGGTGACAGGTGATGGACGGGTGCGAGTCGAGCTACCGGCCGACTGCCAACTCGCGCAGCGCCTCGCGCACCAGCGGGAGACCGTGGCGATGATCCAGGTGACCGACCTGGCACCCACCCCGGTACGCAACCGGGTCCGGGGACGCGGCACGCTCACCGGCTGGCTGGCTCCGACCGGAGGCGACACCTCCGGGTACGACGGGAGTGACGACCTGGTGGCGGTCCTTGATCTCGCCACCGCCGAGGTGAGCACCGCCGACGGCACCACCTCGATCGACCCGGCCGCGTTCGCCACCGCCCGGCCCGACCCGCTGGCCGCCACCGAAGCCGACCTGTTGTGCCATCTCGACCACCACCACGCGTACACCGTCGACCGGCTGTGCCGACTGGTTCCCACCCACCACATGCGGGGTGTTCGCCAGGTCCGGCCGCTGCGCCTCGATCGCCACGGTGTCGTGCTCCGCCTGGAGCTGCCCGCCGGCGATCGGGACGTCCGGCTGAGGTTCCGCTCGGCACTGCGCCATCCCGACGAACTCGGCGGCCAGATCGACGCACTGCTCAGCGAGTCTCGGCACTGCCGACGCGCCCGTTGATGACCAGCGCCGACTGATCATCAGGGTCACCGTCGGGCAGTTGCGGACCCGGCGATCTCGCACCGGCCCGGGCGGGCCGGTGCGCCGTCATCGGCCACCCCGGTTCGAAGGTGACCACGTCGGTGGGGGCGCAGCGGCAGCGCACCTCCCAGGGCGTTCCGCGTCGTCCGATCGACGTCGCTAGGAAGCCGTCGGAGCGGCCCAGGCCGGGTCGCGCCCGGTGAGCCCGACGACCCGGTCGAGCAGCGCCGCCTCGGCCGGCACCGTGATCAACGGCCCGAACAGGCCCGGACTGCCCTCGCTGCTCGCCTGCTGCGACACCAGACCGTGGAGGCACTCGACGATCTGCGGGGCCACGTCGTACGCCTGGCCGGTCGCCCGGGCGAGATCCCAACCGTGCACGACGAGCTCGTTAAGCGCGAACAGGCCCATGACCTCGGCCGGCAGCACGACCCCGCCGGCCGCCGCATCACCCGTCCAGGCGCTCGGCACGCGCCAGGCGGCAGCCAGTTGGTCGAGCTGCGCGGGCAGAACCGTGCGCCACTCAGGATCCAGGTTGGCCATCGTGGACTCGCCGGGGCCGTCTGGAGCACCGTCGGGCGCCTTCTCCGCGGCCATGCGGAAGGCGACCGTGAGACCGACGAGATGGTCGAGCAGGTCACCCACGACCCATCCCGCACACGGGGTGGGAGCGGTGAGCTGCTGATCGGTCACCCCCAGCACCAGCGACGTCAACGCGCGGGACGCCGGCTCGAAGTCCGGGGTGGCTCTGCTGGTGTCGCGCATCTCGCTACTCCTTCGGGACGGATCGTCCGCACGGTAGTCGGCGGGTCCGACAAGACGCCCCAGGCTGTGCCGGGGCGCTGGGCGCGGACCGCCCGGTGGCGAGCGCCCCTCATGCTGAAGAGGTGATTCGCTTCGTGCTGAACGTTCTCTGGCTCATCTTCGGCGGTGGCATCGTGCTGGCGGTCGGCTACGGCATCGCCGCGCTGATCTGCTTCGTCCTGGTCATCACCATTCCCTTCGCTGTCGCGTCGCTGCGTCTCGCCGTCTACTCGTTGTGGCCGTTCGGCCGCACGCTGGTGCCCAAGCCGGGCGCGGGCGTCGCCTCGGGGCTCGCGAACGTGCTGTGGGTGGTGCTGGCGGGCTGGTGGCTCGCCCTGTCCCACATCGTCGCCGGCATCGCCCTCTGCGTCACGATCATCGGGATACCGTTCGGCATCGCCAACTTCAAGCTCGTGCCGGCCGCGTTCTGGCCCCTCGGCCGCGAGGTCGTCGACGCGCCGTGAGAGAGCTCGGCCACGCCGACGCGGACGCCGATCCGCGCCGGACGCCAAACCGTCGACAGTGGACGCGCGGGTACGATGCCGCTCGTACCGCAACGGTGCCCACAGTCTGACGACCTTCCGATTGGAGCCTGGCATGGCCGGCCCGGATGCCGAACTCGCAGCGAAGCTTGAGCCCGACGTGCCGCACGCGGCACGGATCTGGAACTACTGGATGGGTGGCAAGGACAACTTCCAGGCCGACCGGGCGGCCGGCGACGCCGTGGCCGAGGTCTATCCGGAGATCGTCGTCATGGCACAGCAGTCCCGCCGGTTCCTGGTGCGGGCCGTTCGCCACCTGGCCGCCGAGGCGGGCATCCGGCAGTTCCTGGACATCGGCACCGGCCTGCCTACCATGCAGAACACCCACGCGGTCGCCCAGGGCATCGCGCCCGAGTCGCGGATCGTCTACGTCGACAACGATCCGATGGTCCTCGTGCACGCCCGGGCACTGCTGGCCAACACGACCTCGGAGGGCGTCACCACCTACGTGCCCGCCGACTACCACGATCCGGAGAAGATCCTCGCCGAGGCGGCGCGGACGTTGGACTTCGACCAGCCCGTGGCCGTGATGTACATGGGCGTCATGGGTTACGAGCCCGACCTCGACGTGGTGCGCTCGATCGTCCAGCGGACGATGGACGCCATCACGTCCGGCAGCCACCTGGTGTTCTGGGACGGCACCAACACCAGCCCGGCGGTCGTGTCCGGCGCCCAGCGGCTGGCGGAGAACGGCGGCGTCCCGTACATCCTGCGCAGCCCCGAGGAGCTCGCCAGCTGCTTCTCCGGGCTGGCGATGGTGGAGCCCGGCCTGGTGCCGATCCCGCTGTGGCGCCCGGACGAGCCCGACGCCCAGGGCATCGACGCGTACGGCGCGGTGGCCCGTAAGCCCTGAATCGTCGACTGATCGGTGACCCGGAGCGCGGCCGGCTGGTTCAGCCGGCAGCGCTCCGGCGTCGCGCCGGCGGATGCGCGGCGGCAGCCGATCTTGTCGGAGGGCGTGGTTAGCGTGTGGTCACTGTCGCCGCGCCGGCCACCTCGGGCCGGTCGCTGACCCCCTCGGAGGCCCCCATGCCGCAGGAGACGACCTACCTCGAACTGTCCGAAGTGGACGGTGCGCACAAGTTCTACGAGGTCGTCGTCGACGACGCCACGCTGACCGTGCGCTACGGCCGAATCGGCGACCAGGGGCAGGTCAAGGCGAGCGCCTACCCGGACAACGCCCGGGCCCGGGCGGCCGCGGCGAAGAAGATCGGCGAGAAGGTCCGCAAGGGCTATTCTCCGGCCGTCCCCGGCGTCCGACCGAAGCGCAGCATCTCGCGGCGACAGATCGTCAGCACCCGCTCCACGGCCCGCACCGCCCCGGTGCTGTGGCGCTACGACTCCGGCGCCCCCGCCTTCGGCATCTTCGTCGACGACCAGCACTGCATGGTGGGCAACGAGCAGGGCGTGATCACCACCCTCGGGCACGACGCCCAGGTGCGCGGTCAGGTCCGGCTCCCCGACGGGGTGAAGTGCATCGTCGCCGACGACGCCTGGATCTACGCGGGCTGCGACGACGGCAACGTCTACGACCTCTCCGGCAAGATCCCCCGGGTGGCGTACGCGATCGCCCCCGAGATCGACATCTACTGGCTGGACATCCACGACGGCGTCCTGGGCGTCTCGGACGCCGACGGCGGGATCGCCGCCATCGACCACGAGGACGAGTTCCTCTGGCGCCGGCCCGGGCGGGGCCGCTCGGCCTGGATGGTGCGCTGCGACCCCGACGCGCTCTACCACGGCCACTCGAAGGGGGTGACCGGCTACGACTGGCGTACCGGCCGCGAGCTCTGGCACACCACGACCGGTTCGGTGCTCTTCGGGTGGCAGGAACGCGGCAGCGTGTTCGCCGGGACGGGCACCCGCGAGGTGGTGCGGCTGGCCAAGGACGGCCGGGTCGAGCGCAGCTACCGGTGCGACGCCCCGGTCTTCTCCTGCGCCACCGCCGAGGGTGGCCGGTTCGTGTTCGCCGGCGACAGCCAGTCCTCGATCTACTGCTTCGACGCGGCGGGCACCCGGCTGTGGAAGCTCGGCACCGGCTGCGGCTCGGCGTACTCGATGCAGTATCACGGCGATCGGCTCTACGTCGTCACCACCGGCGGCCACCTGGCCTGCATCGACGCCAGCGAGTCGGCGATCCGGGCGGCACAGACCGGGGACGTGCCGGACGTGCTGGACGTCAAGGCGCCCCGTCAGGCACCGCGGACCGTGGAGCCGACGGTCGTCGAGGTGACCAGCGACGCCGGCGCGGGCGTGGTGGTGCAGTGCCTGACCGACCGGGGGCGGATGCGAGTCCAGGTGCTGTCCGACGGCTACCGGCGCGACTGGTCGGTGCAGTTCCCCAAGGGCATCCGCGAGCCCGGTGCCCGCTACCTGGTGACCGAGGTCCGCGAGTCGGGCCGAGGTGGGTTCTACCGGGCGTACGGCGACATCCGCCGGCTGCGCTGAGCCCCGTTCACCACCGTCCGTCGCTGCTCAGGCGGCCCGCTGGTACTCCTCCCAGGACACCTTGGGGGTGACCGCCGGGCCGTCGTCGGCGCCGCGGTTGGCCAGTCCGTTGAGACCCAGGTAGTAGTCTCCGGCCTGGTGCTGCGCGGCAGCCGACTGGTCGGTGTCCGCCAGCGCGATCGCGTGGATGTGGTACGGCCAGTCACCCTGCGACGGCGTGCGCAGCCACGCCGCGAAGCCCACTCGGCGCAGCTGGCGCACCACAGTGGTGCGGTAGGTGGTGGACAGGCCGCTCACCGAGAGGTCCAGGGCTCCCCCGCCGTCGTGGGTGCCGGCGGAGCTCGAGTTGCCGGAGCTGTACGAGCCCTGCGTGATCGTCAACTGCCGGCCGAGCAACCGCTCCGCCTCCAGCAGCATGGCCCTGGTGCGCGTGTTCACGGTGGCCCCACGGAAGGCCACCGTGCTGCCCGGCGAGAGCGGCATGGTCACGGTGTACCGCTGGTCACCGAGCAGGCGCAGCGAGGTCAGCCCGGGCAGGCCGGTGGCGTCGAGCCCGGAATACCCCAGGGACCGCTGGTAGGCGGCGTACGCCGCGACGGTGCTGGTGCCGAAGTGGCCGTCGACGTAGGTGGCGGCCAGCAGGCCCCGGGCCTGCAACGCTCGCTCCACCGCCAGCACGCTGTCCTTGCTGCCCGCGGTGATCGCGCTGTCGGCGCGACGCGGGTCGATCTGCGCGGCCTTGATGAGCGCCTCCATGTTGACCTGGGGCAGGGCGGCGGCCGGCGCGGCCTGGGCAGCCTGCCCCGCGGCAACCAGCGACGCCGTCGCAGCGGCGGCGGTGACCAGTAGATGTCTCCGAGTGGGCACTGATCCTCCAGGACGGTGATCGGGAACAACCAAGGCGACGAAAAGTTTCTATGCGTCGATGGATAGTGACAGAAATCTTCTCGGACCGGAAGCCACGACCGCCCCCGAGATGGACCCGCTCACCGGCGGCACGCATCTACCCGGCCCTGAGGGCAACAACTAGCCTGCCCAGATGCGACACACCCTCACACCGGGCGACGAGACCCTGCACGGCCACTTCTCCCCCGACTTCCCGCCGGTGCTGACCATCGACCCCGGTGACACCGTCACCTACCGCACCCTGGACTGCTGGTGGTCGGCCGGCCCGTACCCCGGCGGGCACAACCGGGACCGGCCGCGCGTCCCGCAGCACCAGCCCGACCACGGACACGCGCTGATCGGTCCAGTCGCGGTCCGCGGCGCCCGCGTCGGCCAGACCCTTGAGGTGCGGATCGACGCGATCGTCCCGGCGACCTGGGGAACCACCGTGGCGGGTGGCTGGCCGACTGGCTTCAACGAGCGGTACGGCGTCGAGCAGGAAGGGGTGGTGCACGACTGGGCACTGGACCCGGTGGCGATGACCGGCCGCAACCAGCACGGCCACACGGTCGCGCTGCGCCCCTTCATGGGGGTGCTCGGCATGCCGCCGGCCGACCCGGGAAAGCATTCGACGGTCCCGCCCCGACCCTGCGGCGGCAACCTCGACTGCAAGGACCTGACCGCCGGCACCACCCTGCTGCTGCCGATCCCGGTCGACGGGGCGCTGTTCTCCGTCGGGGACGGGCACGCCGCGCAGGGCGACGGCGAGGTCGGCGGTACGGCGATCGAGTGCCCGATGGACGAGGTGACGCTGACCGTGGACGTCCGCGACGACTTCCCCGTCACCGGCCCGGTGGCCCGAACCGCGGACGCCTGGCTGACCCTCGGCGTTGGAGCGACCCTCGACGACGCCACCTTCATGGCGCTGGACTCGATGCTGACCCTGATGCAACGGCTGCACGGCGTCAGCCGTCCGGACGCGGTGGCGTTGGCCAGCGTCGCGGTCGACGTACGGGTGACGCAGATCGTCAACCAGACCGTCGGCGCGCACGCCGTGCTCCGAGACGACGCGCTGCGCTGATGCTCAGCGCGGAAGGGACTCCTGGCCGGCCAGCACGACCAGTTGATCGGCACGGGCCGACAGCGGCGTCTTCGCGCCGTCGAGCCAGACGAGGTAGCCCACCGGCGGGCCCGACGATCCCCACCCAGCGCCGATGATCGTGGCCGTTCGCCCCTCGTGGTGCTTGTCGAGCAGGCGCACCCGGGTTCCCGGCGCATGCCCGTCCTCGGCGACGATGAGCAGGGCGTCGAGGATCTGCCGGACACCGGTCACCGGCAGCCCCTCGACGTACAACTCCCCCACGTACCCCTCGCGCGGGGACATCATCGTGCGCAGGAGCGCGGCATGGCGGAGCGCTTCCTGGCGGATCTTCCAGTCCGTGCTGCGCTCCGCGGCAGCCAGCGCCTTCTCGATCGCCGACCAGAGCGCCACCGGCTTCCGGTCCAGCAGCCGGCGGGCCTCGTGGTCCAGTTCGGCGCAGGCGGTGTCGAGCGCCGTGTCCTCGCCCATCTCCGCGACCCACACGAGGTCACCCACGTCGGGCAGCAGCCCCGGCGACTCGGTGGCGACCACGATGTACACCATCGCGAGCAGGTCCTGGCGCCCTTCACCGGAATAGAGCGGGCCGACCCCGGTGCCTGTGGACCCCCGGGTGGGCGGAAACCGCTCGACGAGGTGCTGGGCTCGGCCGTCCGGCAGGGTCGCGGCCCGCCGGGTGTCCGTCACCCGCTCCGCGAACGACCGCCGCTCCCGGCGTTCGACGAGCAGCTGGCGGTGTGGGTCGGACCCGATCGGATAGATCGTCCGGCCGTAGCTGGAGAGGGTTTCGCCGGGCTGGAGACCGACCGCTTCGAGTTGCTGGGCAGCCACCGAGTAGGCGACTCCGGTCCGCGCCGCCTGCTCCCGGATCGCGCGCTTGCGGGCACGCCCGGGGCGTGGGGTACGGCGGGAATTCTGATCAGACATGGCGTCTCCGGTGCAGTCCCACGCCCTCCACCGAACAGGCGGCGTGACCGGCACGCCGAAGGTGGACACAACCCCGCGCGGAGTCGGAGGCTCTTGGCCCCAGCGTGTGGTCAGACGTGGGCTACCACAGCGGGCGCTGGCAGGCGCTCTGCCGCGCCAACTATAACGCCGCCCGCCGCCACTTCAGGCCCCGCTGACGCACTCGACGCGGGCCACCGCCGCCGGCCGCTGGCGTGTCAGCAATCCGTCGTTGTCTCCGGGTGGGGCTCTCCGTAGCGTCGCGACTACAACTCGATGCCACGCGGAAGGACCCCTCGTGACCGACCTCGTCGCTCCGCAGCTCGTCGTGAACAGCAGGATGATCTACTTCGGCTGGGTCCCGGCCGACCCGGAAGCGGTGGCCGCCCTCGTGCCCCCGGGGCTCAAACCGGCCCCGAACCGACAGGTCTTCATGAACCAGTACGTCGTCGACGACGCCGCGCAGACGTCCGGCTTCGGCGCGTACTCGCTGACGTATCTCGGGCCCGACCTGTCCGGGGTCGACGCGCCCGACGGGGTGACGCCCGGTCGCTGGTGGACCCACTACTTCAACTCCAGTCCGGTCGTCCGCGCGTATGCCGCCGCCCGCGGCGTGCCGGCCACGGTGGGGACGACCACCATCGAGGTACGCGGGCGCCGGCTCGTCGCCACGACCGAGGCGGACGGCGTACCCGTGATCCGGACGACGGCCCGCGTCGGCCGCACCGGTGACGCCGTGAACCAGGGACAACTGCGCTACTTCACCCAGGTGGACGGCAGGCTGGTCGGTGGGAACTACCCCTTCGTGGCGGCGCCGGTCGACCCCTTCGAGGTGGAGTCCCTGGAGTTCCTCGAACCCGACCACCCGGTGTACGCGCTGCGTCCGGCCGAGCCGCTGGGGTTCGTCTGGGGCTTCTACTCGCCGCGCTCGTCGTTCGCCTACCCGGGTGGCGAGTTCGTCCTCGACTGACCGGAAGCTCAGCCGGCCTCGGTCAGATCGGTCGTTGCCGCGAGTTCGGTGACCACGTCCAGGAGCCGGCGCAGGGCGGGTGCGGTGTTACCCGACAGCCACACCATCTCGGTCCGGGCGAACGCGCCGGTCAGCGGCACGAACACGACGCCGGTGCGGCGGAGGCTGCGTGCCGAGCGGGCGAGGCGGGTGACGCCGATTCCGGCGGCGACCAGGCCGAGGAGGCTCTGCACGCTGGCTTCCTCCTGGACGACGTTCGGAACGAAGCCCGCCTCGCGAAACTGGTCGTCGTAGGCGCGGTGCCAGGGTTCCCAGGAGCTGCGCGGCGTCATCACCCACCGCTCCTCCGCCAGGTCGGCGAGCTTCAGTTCGGCACGCTCGGCGAGCGGGTGGCCCTCGGGCAGGACGGCGCACACCGGTTCGGTCGCCAGGGTCCTGGATCGCAGGGCGGGGACGAGCGGGGTCCTCGTGAAGGCGACGTCGTAGCGCCCGGCGAGAACGCCCTCGACCAGGGGCGCGATGCCGGTGGACTCCGTCGTCAGGCGAAGGTCGGGTAGGTGCTCGCGTACGACCCGGACCACCGGGGGCAGGAGGTGGTTGGCGACGGTGGCGAGGAAGGCCAGGTTGAGCGTGCCGACCTCGCCCCTGCGGGCCCGGCCCACCACGGCGACGGCCTCGTCGGCGCGGTCCGTCACGGCGCGTGCCTCCGGGACGAACAGGGCGCCGATGTCGGTCAGCGTGGCGCCGCGGCTGTCGCGGTCGAACAGCCGCACCCCGAGGGAGCGTTCCAGGGCGGTGATCTGCTGGGACAGCGACTGCTGGGCGATCATCAGGCGGGCGGCGGCCCGCGTGAAGCTCAACTCCTCCGCGAGGACCAGGAAATACCGCAGTTGCCGCAGCTCAGGGGTGGTCACAGGAACAGACTGTAGCCATGCCAGGAAGCGTGTGTTGGGCGCTTCGAAGGCTGCCGCGCACGATGGGATCCGGACCACGGCGAGCGGCGAAGTCGGACAGAACCTCAGTCCCGACGCGGCTGTCACCGCCGAACGAAGCGACAACGAATCCGAGGAAGCCGATCATGAACGCACAGCGGTTCACCACGCCCTTCGACGCCCGATCCACCGCCGCAGACGTCGTCGCCGGTCTCGACCTCACCGGGCAGCGCGCCATCGTCACCGGCGCCTCGTCCGGCATCGGTGTCGAGACCGCCCGGGCCCTCGCAGCCGCGGGCGCCGCGGTGACCCTGGCGGTACGCGACCTGGTGGCCGGCGAACGGGCGGCGGAGGACATCCGCGCCACCACGGGGAGCCAGCTGATCGGTGTCGCTCCGCTGGACCTCTCCGACCAGGGGTCGGTCGCCGCCTTCGTCAGCGCCTGGGAAGGCCCCCTGCACATTCTGGTCAACAACGCCGGGGTGTCGGCGACCCCCGAGATGCGCACGGCGGAGGGCTGGGAGCTGCAGTTCGCGACCAACCACCTCGGCCACTTCGCGCTCACCAACGGGCTGCACCCGGCCCTCGCGGCAGCCGGCCGGGCCCGCGTGGTGTCGCTCAGCTCGATCGCACACGTGCAGGCGCCGATGGTCCTCGACGACGTCAGCTTCCGCGAACGCCCCTACGACCGTCTCCTGGCCTACGGCGAGTCGAAGACGGCGACCGCGCTGTTCGCGGTCGAGGCGAACAGGCGCTGGGCCGGCGACGGCATCACCGTCAACGCGGCCAACCCGGGCGCGGTCACCACCAACCTGGGGCGCCACCTCACCGAGGAGGACCTGGCGCAGCTCCCGGCGTACGACTTCAAGTCCCCGCAGCAGGGTGCGGCGACCTCCGTGCTGCTCGCCGCCTGGCCGCAGCTGGACGGCCTCGGCGGTCGGTACTTCGAGGACTGCAACGAGGCGCCGCGCTACAACCCCGAGGCACCGCTTCAGGGCGTCGCCGACCACGCGCTCGACCCCGCGGCGGCCGAGCGACTGTGGCAGGTGTCGCTCGACATGCTCGCCGCCGCACAGCGCGGCTGACCGGACGGCGTCTCCGCCTGTGGTCGTGGCCCTCACCCCGCCGCAGCGGGCCACGCAGTCGTGCCGGGCAGCGGCCCCTGCCCGGCACGACGCACACCACGGTCGTCAGCCACACCACCCCGACCTGTTGTTGCCGGCGTTGGAATCCGTGGGCGGGTAGTAGATGTTGCCGATGACCCAGATGCACTTTCCACTGGCGTACGCGGTCACCGGACCGGCGTAGTACCGGTAGGTGCCGTGGTCCCGGTCGTTCGCCTCCAGCAACCGACAGTTGCTGACGCCGGACGAACAGACCCACAGCTCGACCGACATGACCTTGCTGACGCCCCAGGTGTTCGCACTCGACACGGTCCGCGCGCAGTTGTATCCGCCGCTGTAGTAGATCTCGACGTACCCGTACCTCGTGGAGCCGTTGATGGCCACGTCTCCGTACAGGTCGAACCCACCGATCTTGGAACCCGAGCAGGTTCCGGTGGCGGCCTGCGCCGGCGGGCCGGCGAGAAACGCACTCCCGGACACGCCGAGGACAAGCGCGGCGAGTATCGCCATGATCCGCGATCGCAAGGTCGTCAAAGGTGCCTCCGTACTCTCGTGCCCCGCCGGGAGGCGGTTCAGGACCGGCACAGTGAACGTCTGTCCGCAACCGCCGGCCAAGTGATTCGAACGGGTTCGAATCCCCGGTGGTGGGCGGCCGCTCCGGCAACCGCGCACAGGTTGTCCGATGCCGGTCGGCCGAAAGCTGGTTGCGTCTGGTCGACCAGCCGGAGTTCGCGCCACCGACGCGCCGAGGCGTCCGCCCGGAAGAAACAGGTATCAGAATGCGCAAGTGGCTGCCGCTGCTGACGGTCTGCCTGGGTACGTTCATGCTCCTGATCGATGTCACGATCGTGATCGTCGCCCTGCCCGACATGGTCGACGATCTGGACGCGTCCTTCCGGGCGTTGCAGTGGGTGATCGACGCGTACGCCCTGGCGCTGGGCGCGCTGGTGCTCGGCGCCGGCTCGATCGCCGACCGGGTGGGGCACCGCCGGGCGTACGTCATCGGGCTCCTGCTCTTCGCGGTGTCGTCGCTGGCCTGCGGTCTCGCGCCGACCTCGGGCGTGCTGATCGTCGCGCGCGCCGTGCAGGGCGTCGGCGCGGCGGCCATGTTCGCGACCACGTTCGCCCTGCTCAACAGCGCCTACGCGGGCCGTGACCGGGGCAGCGCGTACGGCATCTGGGGCGCGGTGGCGGGCGCCTCGGCCGCGGTGGGTCCGATCCTCGGCGGGCTGCTCACCGAGGGCGCCTCGTGGCGCTGGATCTTCCTGGTGAACCTGCCGGTCAGCGTCGTCGCCATCCTGCTGTGTGGCAGGACGCTCCCCGTCGCCCACGCGGCGGTCCGCGGCAGGATCGACCTCGCGGGCATGGCGAGCTTCACCGCCGCCGCGGCCTGCGCGACGTACGCCCTCATCCGGGCCAACGAGGACGGCTGGTCCGCAGCCGTGGTCTGGTGGCTGCTGGTGGTGGCCGCGCTCCTGCTGGCCGGGTTCGTCGCGATCGAGGCGCGCACCCGACACGCCATGTTCGACCTCGCGCTCCTGCGTAACCGCTCGTTCGTCGCGGTGCTGCTCGCCGGTCTGCTGCTGACGTTCGCGGCCTTCACCACGCTCACCTACACCTCGATCTGGCTGCAGTCCGTGCTGGGGCTGAGCCCGCTCGCGGCGGGGCTGACCGGCCTGCCGATGTCCGTCACCGCGTTCGCCGTCTCGGCGGCGCTGGGCCGGGCGCTGCACGGCCGTCGACCGGACCTGGTGATCGGCGCCGGTCTGCTGTTCGTCGGCCTCGGCAGCCTGCTCACCGCGGCGCTCGTGCACGGTACGGCCAGTTGGCCCGCGCTGCTGCCGGGGCTCGCCCTGATCGGCGTCGGCGTCGGCCTCGCGACGCCCATCCTCGGCTCGGTCTCCATGTCCCTGGTGCCCGCCGAGCGCGGCGGCATGGCCGCCGGGGCCGTCAACACCACCCGCCAGTTGGGCTTCGCGTTCGGCATCGCCGCGCTGGGCAGCGTCTTCACCGCCCAGGCGCAGTCCGTCCTGGCCGGACGTGGCATTCCGGACCCGGCACGGGTCGCGCACGCCATCGCCGGCGGGCAGACACCCGGCCTGCTGCGTGCCGCGCCGGCGGCGGGGCGGCAACTGCTGGACAGCGCGGCGCACGCCGCCGGGGTCGCCGGCGTGCAGGCGACCTTCGCCGTGGCCGGCGTCGTCGGCATCCTCGCCAGCCTGCTCGTGGCCGTCCTCATGCGACCCGGCGGGCCACACACCGTCACCTCGGTGGAACGTCCGGCAGTCCCCCGGGGCCGCGACGGCGATGGCGTTCCCGCCCGGCGGGACGCCCCCGCTCGCTCCGCGGGCGACAGCCGGACGACCTGAGCAGCCCGCGTGCCGGGAGTTGCCAGCCAGCGGGCAGGCATGGTCGCGGCGGTAGCGGGAATCGGAGAGCCGCCAGCCGCACCGACGAAGGAGGCGCCATGACGGACCCCGGGTCGGATCGTGCCCGCCTGCCGGATTCGCCGCTGCGGACGGCGGACGTCGCGCCACCGAACGGCGGCTTCGCCGTCGTGGAGATGTTCACCTCCCAGGGCTGCTCGAGCTGCCCTCCCGCGGAGGAGGTGCTGACCGAGATCGAGCGCGACGCCCGGATGCGCGGGCAACCGGTCTTCGCGCTCGGATTCCACGTCGACTACTGGGACGACCTGGGCTGGCCCGACCGGTTCGCCGACGCGGCGTACACGGCGCGGCAGGAGGCGTACGCGCGAACCTTCGGCACCGGGCGCCTCTACACCCCCCAGATGGTCGTCAACGGCACCGTCGAGTTCGTCGGCTCCGACCGTCGACGAGCAGCGACCTCGATCGCGTCGGCGCTGACCTCGGCCGCCACCATCCCGCTCACACTGTCGGTCCAGGAGTACTCCGGTGGCACGGGCACCGGGCAGCGGGTGGCGCTAAGCTACGAGACCGGCCGGCCTCCGCACCGTGCGGTGCTGAACGTGGCAATCGTCGAGCGCGGCCTGGAGAGTGCGGTCGCCCGGGGTGAGAATGCCGGGCGGACGCTGCGGCAGGACAACGTGGTGCGGGCTTTCACGTCCGTCGGTGTGGACGCCGAGCGCGGGCGGGTGGAGTTGGAGGCGCCGCCAGATCTTGACCCTCGACAGGCCGCGGTGGTCGGTTACGTGCAGAACGACGGTGACAAGGCGATCGTCGCCGCCGCCGCGGTCGACCTGACCGCTGTCGCGGGATGAGGGTGGGCGTCCCGTCGTATAGCGCTCTGGCAGAGGCCGTCTCGCGAAGCTAACGTCCAGGAGCATGTCGGGGCGGTGGACGCGAGCACTCGGAATCCTGGCGATCGGGCTGATCCTGGTCGTGTGCTACGGCTGCGCCACCCGCAGTCTGCCGGTGTGGCAGATCGTTGCCCTGGGCATCATCGCTGCGACCGGCGTCGTGGTGTGGACGGCGCTGACGGTGACGAAGGCGGTCCGGGAACGCGGTCCCGCCCAGGCGACCGCCACGGCGTACCTGGACGCGCTCGTGGCGGCTGAGTTCGCGGTCGCGTACGAGTTGCTCACCGAGCAGCGTCGGCAGGCCAGCGACCTGCCGACATTCTCCGACCTGCACTCCGGTGGCCAGCGGCTCACCGGCTATTCGGTGGAGGGGACGACGATCGTCGGCCCTGGGCAACCTCGTGCCGAGGTACTGGCGCAGGCCCGCTTCGTCGACGGCGAGGTCGCGCCGCTGCAACTGCTGCTGATCCGGCAGGCCGACGGCCAGTGGCGGGTCGCCGAGGGGCGCACCGGCGCGCGGTGGTAGGTGGTGAGCGCGGTCGGCTGAGGTGTCAGCCGGCGGCATTAGCGGGTGGGTGCGGGGCCGAGGGCGTTCTAATCGCGACATGAGCACGCAACCAGCCGGACACATTGACGGGAGTCACGATCCTCGATTACCGTGCCGATTGGGAGAGCGCTCTCTCACCGCACCTTCTTCTCAATCCAGACAACGTGTCGGAGCCGGCGAGGCCGGCAACCTGGCACGCGATGGAGGCACCGTGAAACCTCCCGTCCCCCACCGCCGATGGATCCTGGCCGCCGCCACCGCTCTCACCCTGGTCGCCGGCGGCCTCACGATCACCCTCACCCGCCCCGCGGTGGCCGCCCCCGTCGGCGCCGGCAGCTACACCACCACCCCGGTCGGCCCGCTCCCCACCGGCTGCGGCCAGATGTCGAGCAACCCCCGGCAGTTCGCCACCGCCAACGCGCC
Source organism: Micromonospora sp. CV4 (assembly GCF_003667455.1). NCBI lineage: Bacteria > Bacillati > Actinomycetota > Actinomycetes > Micromonosporales > Micromonosporaceae > Micromonospora > Micromonospora sp. CV4. The sequence continues at coordinate 66,995 of NZ_RCVI01000226.1, forward strand.
AGCCGGTGCCGTGCCCACCAACGACTGGTGGTCCTCGCTGCTCTGGAAGCGGACCGACTGCGCCTTCAGCGAGCCGCTGCACGCCCACCCGATCTCGTACGACACCTTCACCGACGGCCTCGGCTTCTCCGCCAACTCGACGCCCGCCATCAGCGGCACCGCGACCGGGGTCGGCGAGTACCACTACCCGTACGTCCAGGACATCCGCGTCGGCGTCGCCGGGCTCGGCGCGCCCCAGGTCAAGGTCGACGGCTGGACCGACTGGACGGTCAGCCCGCACTGGAGCGACGGCACCCGGACCATGCGTGCCACGATCGGCCACGGCCTGCCCTTCGCGTACTTCCAGACGACCGGTGGGAACGCGGTGATCAGCACGACGGGCGCCCTCGACGTCTGGTCCAACAGCGGCGCCACCATCGGCTTCCGGGTCAACGGCCACGACTACGTCGGGTACGCCCCCAGCGGCGCCAACTGGACCGTCAGCGGCGGCCGGATCTCCTCCACCCTGGCCGGTCGGGGCTACTTCTCCGTCGCCCTTCTGCCGCCGACGTCGACCACGGCCGAGCGCGCCGACCTGTCCACCACCTACGGGCGGTACGCGCACGCCCACGTCACCGGCACCCAGGTCTCGTACGCCTACAACCCGGCGACCAGCGGGCTGACCACCACGTACGCGTTCACCACGACCGCCCGGGAGGGAACCGCCACGCAGACCGTGGTCAGCCTCTATCCGCACCAGTGGAGATCGCTGACCGGCTCGACTCCGATCACTCCGACCTACCCGTCGGCTCGGGGCCGGATGAAGGTGCTCACCGGCGTCAACCAGTTCCGCACCGCCATGAAGTTCCAGGGCGTCCTGCCGGAACTGCCGGCCGTCGGCGACGGCAGCGGCGCCGACCTGGCGACGCTCACCGGTCACCTCGCCGCCGCCCGAGCGAACCCGATGGACCAGCGCGGCGGCGACACGTACTGGACGGGCAAGGGTCTCGGCCGGGCCGCCCGGCTCGCCGAGGTGGCCGACCTGGTCAACGACACCGCGACGCGCGACAGCGCGCTGAACGCCATCCGCGGCACGCTCACCGACTGGTTCACCGCGTCGAGCGGCAAGACCTCGAAGGTCTTCTACTACGACGCCAACTGGGGCACGCTGATCGGCTACCCGGCGTCGTACGGGTCCGACCAGGAGCTCAACGACCACCACTTCCACTACGGCTACTACATCGCCGCCGCCGCGACGCTGGCCAAGTTCGACCCGGCGTGGGCCGCCAAGAGCCGCTACGGCGGCATGGTGGACCTGCTGATCCGGGACGCCAACAACTACCGCCGCGACGACACCCGCTTTCCCTACCTGCGCGACTTCGACATCTACGCCGGCCACGACTGGGCGTCCGGGCACGGCTCGTTCGGCTCCGGCAACAACCAGGAGTCGTCGTCGGAGGGGATGAACTTCGCCAACGCCCTGATCCAGTGGGGTCAGGCGACGGGCGACACCGCCGTCCGCGACGCCGGCGTCTTCCTCTACACGACCCAGGCCGCGGCGATCCAGGAGTACTGGTTCGACGTCAGCGACCAGAACTTCCCCGCCGCCTTCGGGCACTCGACGGTCGGCATGGTCTGGGGTGACGGCGGCGCGTACGCCACCTGGTTCAGCGGCGAGCCGGAGATGATCCAGGGCATCAACCTGCTGCCGGTCACCGGCGGACACCTCTACCTCGGCAACAACCCGGCGTACGTACGGACCAACTACGCCGAACTGGTGCGCAACAACGGTGGGCCTCCGACGGTGTGGCAGGACATCCTCTGGCAGTTCCAGGCGCTCGGCGACGGCGACGCCGCCCTGGCGAACCTCCGCGCGAACCCCGGCTACACCCCGGAGGAGGGAGAGAGCCGGGCGCACACCTTCCACTGGATCCGTAACCTCGCGGCGCTGGGCACCGTCGACACGACGGTGACCGCCAACCACCCGCTGACGGCGGTGTTCTCCCGCAACGGGGCGCGCACCTACGTGGCGTCGAACCCGACCGGGACGCCGATCACGGTGACGTTCTCCAACGGCACGACGCTCACCGTGGCGGCCGGACGCACGGCCACCACCGGGGCGTACACCTGGAGCGGCGGCAACGCGGCCGGCGGCGTACCCCCGGGGACCCGCCGCCGACGGACCCGCCGCCGACGACCCCGCCGCCGACGACCCCGCCGCCGACGACCCCGCCGCCGACGACCCCGCCTCCGTCCGGC